>CAIQSY010000020.1 GCA_903874585.1 uncultured Chlorobiaceae bacterium
TGGGTTGCTGGCGCGATTGGGGTGAGAAGAACGGGTATTTTGATACGCCTGACGATGCGCAGTCATTTTATGATGAGGTTGCCTTTATGATTCTCGGGCAGATGGGCGCACCAAATTCGCCGCAGTGGTTCAATACTGGCCTCAATTTTGCTTATGGAACGACTGGACCGGCGCAAGGGCACTATTATGTTGATCCCGCAACGGGCGAGGTGAAGGAGTCGGAGGATGCTTATTCGCGACCACAAGCTCACGCCTGTTTTATCCAGTCGGTGAATGACGATTTGGTGAATGACGGCGGAATTTTTGATTTGGCGATGCGTGAGGCGAGAGTCTTCAAGTTCGGCAGTGGTTCAGGGACCAACTACTCAAACCTTCGTTCAGGCGGCGAAAAGCTGAGTGGTGGTGGAAGCTCTTCGGGTCTCATGAGTTTTTTGAAAATTTTTGATTCAGCGGCTGGCGCTATAAAGTCGGGCGGAACAACACGTCGGGCAGCCAAGATGGTGATTGTTGATATTGATCATCCTGATGTCGAAAAATTTATCGAATGGAAAGCGAAGGAGGAGGACAAGGTTGCCTCGCTGGTTGCCGGTTCGCGCATTTGTTCGCGTTTTCTCCAGGCAATTGTTGAAGAGGCGCTTGCCAATGGCATTGATCGCATGGCGAATCCGCGTCTGCATCAGTTGATACAGAATGCGCTCAGTCGTGCAGTGCCGATGAGCTACATTGTGCGTGTGCTTGCGCTTGTTGAGCAGGGTTATACCTCGCTCGATTTTGCAGAGCACGATGCCAATTATGAATCGGAAGCTTATTCGACGGTTGGCGGGCAGAACTCCAACAACACCGTTCGCGTTACCAACGAGTTCATGAAAGCTGTCGAAAATGATGATGTGTGGCATCTTCGCCAGCGCACTACAGGCCAGACTGCAAAAGTTGTCAAGGCGCGTGACCTCTGGGAAAAAATTCTTATCAGCGCGTGGAAGTGTGCTGACCCGGGTTTGCAGTTCGATACCACCATCAACGAATGGCACACCTGCCCGAAGAGCGGTCGTATCAACGCCAGTAATCCCTGCTCTGAATACATGTTTCTTGATGATACTGCCTGCAACCTTGCCAGTCTCAACCTGATTCATTTTGTTGATGAGGCATCTGGTACCATTAACGTGAAGGAGTTGCAGCACGCTTCAGCGTTGTGGACAGTTGTTCTTGAAATTTCCGTGCTGATGGCACATTTTCCATCACGTGATATTGCCCGTTTGAGTTATGAATTCAGGACGCTTGGTCTTGGTTTTGCCAATCTTGGCACCGTGTTGATGGTGCTTGGAATTCCCTACGATTCTCCCAAAGCTCTTGCACTTGCTGGTGCCATCTCCGCATTAATGACAGGTCAAGCGTACGTTACGTCGGCTGAAATGGCGCGCGATCTTGGTACGTTCAGCGGTTATGCCGTCAATGCTGACGACATGTTGCGCGTTATTCGCAACCATCGCCGCGCAGCAAAAAATATGTCGGACAGTGAATTTGAAGGCTTGTCGATAAAACCGCGTGGCATTAATGCCGAGCATTGCCCTGCATTGCTGTTCGACGCCGTTGGTTCTGTTTGGGATGAGGCGTTGCAGAAAGGGGAGCAGCACGGATTCCGTAACGCTCAGGTGAGCGTGATTGCTCCAACCGGCACCATCGGTCTGGTTATGGATTGCGACACCACCGGCATTGAGCCGGAGTTTGCCATTGTCAAGTTCAAAAAGCTTGCGGGTGGCGGTTACTTCAAGATTGTCAATCAATCGGTGCACAAAGCGCTTCAACGCCTTGGTTATACGTCTGGGCAAATTGAACATATCGAGCACTATTGCAAAGGGCATGGCACGCTTGCCGGTTCACCCTCTATCAATCAGCAGTGGCTGAAGAGCAAAGGATTTACCGATGAGAAAATTGAGTTGGTGGAATCGCAGCTTTCGAAAGTTTTTGATATCCGTTTTGCGTTCAATAAGTGGATTCTTGGTGAGGATTTCTGCACATCGCTTGGCTTTACTGCCGAGCAGCTTGATGATCCCGATTTCGATATGCTTCAAGCGCTTGGCGCAACGGCTGAAGATGCCGAAGCGACGAACGATTACGTCTGTGGCACCATGATGATTGAGGGCGCACCACATCTTCAGGATGAGCATTTGCCGGTGTTCGATTGCGCCAGCAAGTGTGGCAGAAAAGGAATGCGCTACATCAAGCATCAAGCGCATGTGCACATGATGTCGGCTGTGCAGCCCTTTATTTCTGGCGCAATTTCCAAAACCGTCAACATGCCGGGCACAGCAACCACAACAGAAATTGGCGAAGTGTATCGTTTGGCATGGCATTTGATGGTTAAAGCAGTTACCATCTATCGTGATGGTTCAAAGCTTTCACAGCCACTCAACATCTCCAGCTATCAAGACCTCGACGAAGTGATTATGCTTGGCACTGAGGAGAATCTCGACGAAACCAAAGGCCCAAAAGAGGTGCATGAGCGAATTATCGAAAAAGTCTTTCATCGTTCTGAGCGCCGTATGTTACCGAAACGGCGTAAGGGATATATCCGCGAAGCCTATGTTGGTGGTCACAAGGTGTTTCTCCGAACGGGTGAGTATGAAGATGGAGCGCTTGGTGAAATTTTTATCGACATGTACAAAGAGGGCGCTTCGTTCAAGGGGTTACTCAACTGTTTTGCCGTACTTGCCTCCAAAGCGCTCCAGTATGGAATGCCGCTTGAAGAGCTTGTGGACAGCTTCACCTTTACTCGCTTTGAGCCTGCTGGCGCTGTGCAAGGGCATAATGTTATCAAAAATTCGACATCCATTCTTGACTACGTTTTCCGCTCAATCGGTTACGACTATCTCGGTCGTAAAGATTTTGTACACGTTAAAGCCGTTGATGAATTGGTTGAGAGTAATGGCGATAATGGCACTCATGGCGCTCCACATCAATCGACTGAACCAGCATTACCAGTGCATGAATCAGCACACGCGCCAAAACACAGCAGTCAAGTTTATCAGGCAAAGGTGCAGGGTTACACCGGCGAGCAGTGCGAAAATTGCGGCTCCATGCGCGTTAAGCAGAATGGTACCTGTAAAGTGTGCGAAGATTGCGGCATGACGACGGGGTGCTCGTAACGTGTCTATGAAAAAAGAAGATGAAAAAGTGCTGAGTGGAATGGTGATGGAGGTTTCAGGCGCCTCTTATGTTGTCATCACCGATACTGGAACTGAGTATCGCTGCCGCACGTTTCCCGGCACAAAAACTGAGAATGGCGATACCACGCTTGTGGCTGTGGGCGATCGGGTGGAGCTGAAAATAATTGAAACCGGTACCAAATTGCACGAAGCAGCCATTACGTTCGTGCTGCCTCGCCGAACGGCACTTACCCGCAAACGCGATGTTCGCCGTAACCGCAGCAAGGAGAAGGTGCAGGTAATTGCAGCAAATATCGATCAATTGGTGATTGTCGTTTCAGCATTTGAGCCGCTACTGAACACTCGCCTTGTCGATCGTTATCTCGTTTTTGCCGAATCGGAGCAGATGGAGAGCGTGATTGTGGTGAATAAAATGGATCTTGATGATTCCTCGGAGACCCGTGAGTTGATGGCACCGTATCACGCACTTGGCTACCGTATTATCTACACCAGCGCAGAGGAGGAGCACGGCATGGAGGAGCTGCAAGAGGCGCTGGCGGGCAAACTCTCCGCCTTCAGCGGGCACTCCGGTGTGGGAAAATCCACGCTGATCAATCAGCTTTCCGGCCAGCAGGATCGTCTCCGGACAGGCGAAACCAACGTCAAAACCGGCAAAGGGCTGCACACCACCACGAACGCCGTTATGCTTGCACTGCCCTGTGGTGGTCATCTTATCGATACGCCCGGCATACGCGAGTTCAATCTTTCTGATATTACCCGCGACAATCTCCGCTTTTATTTTAAAGAATTTCTTCCGCTTATGCAGCAGTGTGCTTACTCATCATGCTCTCATACGGTTGAGCCAGACTGTGCAATTGTGCAAGCGGTCGAGTCCGGTCGTCTTGATCCCGACCGTTTTGAGAGTTACCTTGCACTGTACGAAAGCATTGACTGATTTTTTATCACGAACCATTATGACCAATGATTATCACGATTAATCCTGCGATTGAAGAGCCGATTGCCGAGTATCAAACCATGACAGCCGGCGATATTGAAAGTATTTTGCAAGCATCCCATCGCGATGCTCTTTCATGGAGAAAAGTACCGCTCCAAGAGCGCAGCTTGCTGATGCGGCGTCTCGCCGAGTTGATGCGCGATCAGAAAGAGCGCCATGCCGCCTTGATCAGCCGCGAAATGGGCAAACCTTTTGCGCAGGCTATTGCTGAAGTGGTGAAGTCGGCGTTGGTCTGCGATTTTTATGCCGACAATGCGGAGTCATTTTTAAAGCCGGAAGAGAGCGATCTTGGTGATGGTGTGCGGGGAGTGGTGAAATTTGAGCCAATCGGCTTGGTGCTGGGAATTATGCCATGGAATTTCCCGTTCTGGCAGGTTTTCCGATTTGCGGCACCAGCGCTTATGGCGGGTAATGGCATTATCGTCAAACATGCTCCGAATGTGACCGGTTCAGCCATTGCCATCGAAGCGCTTTTCCGCGAAGCCGGTTTTCCTGAGCACCTCTACCGAACAGTCCATATCGCTCTTGAGGATGTTGACCATCTCACCGGTGTTATGATTGATCATCCAGCGATTCAGGGTGTATCGGTGACGGGCAGCACGGCGGCTGGCCGAGCGGTTGCCGCCAAAGCAGGGCGAGCGATCAAGCGCAGCGTGCTTGAACTCGGCGGCAGCGATCCCTATATCGTGCTTGATGATGCCGATATTCCACAGGCGGTTAATCTTTGTGCGGCGGCGCGTCTTCTCAACAGCGGCCAGAGCTGCATTGCCGCAAAGCGCTTTATCGTTCAATCATCTGTTCTGAAA
>CAIQSY010000021.1 GCA_903874585.1 uncultured Chlorobiaceae bacterium
AGAGAAGAGGCAATTCCTGAATTCAAGAGTAAAAAAGAGGAAAAGGAATTTTGGGCAACGCATGACTCAACCGATTATGTTGATTGGAGTAAAGCCACATCGGCACTTTTCCCTGATTTAAAACCAACGATGAAACCCATTTCGCTTCGTTTGCCGGAACCCATGCTCAACCGCTTAAAAGTTCTTGCTAACGAACATGATGTGCCGTATCAATCGCTCTTGAAAATGTTTCTCAAAGAGAGGATTGCAGTGAATTGAGCTGTCTGCACTGCAAAACCTGCGATATTGCCGATTTTTATGGGTTGGTGTTTTCTGAACTCAGCTATGGGATGCGCTGTTTTTTCTTGCTATAATTCTCTTAACGGGTGTTAAGCTGATGGCGAAAAGCAGGTATAGGTGAATTCCATGATTGATTCCCCTCCTAAGGAGGGGAATTTGCTGCCATGAAAGTTCATTCAGAGACTGACGAGGATGCTCTGATAAACTGGTACTCCGCACGAGGGGAAGTTGCTGTTGTGAAAGTTCATAACATCTTGGAAGGTTACGTCAAACTGTTTGATCGTTAATTTGCGTTTTCTTGGATAGTTGCATTGCTTTTGAATTGGCTGTAGGGAGCTTTGCTAATGCTCACTTCCCTGCTCTTTTCGGGTTTGAAACCGATGGCGAAGAAGCGGAATGGGTTAGTAATCTTGAACAGAATTACGGGATTCGTTGCTTGCTGATTATTAATCTTGCCTATCCAATAATCCTGCAAATTGTGTTCAGACGGTTGTATTTCGCTGGTTGCTGAAGTGCTGCGCAGGTCGTTCAAGAAACCTGCGCAACGATGGGCGGATGTTACTTGCCTGAGTGTACCTGACTGAAGGTCTTCAATCCAAGTCCATAGAGGTGAATAAAGCCAGCGGCAGCCTTGTGGTTGAACGTGTCGGCTTCGGTGTAGGTGGCAAGCTCCTCGTTGTAGAGCGAGTATGGTGAATTCCTGCCAAGCAGGGTAACGCCACCTTTGTAGAGCTTCAGACGAACAAGACCAGTTACAGGCTTCTGTGTTTCAGTGACGAATGCATCAAGCGCGGTGCGCATTGGCGAGAACCATGTGCCGTTGTAGATGATGTTAGCGTAATCCTGGCTGATGTTCTTCTTGTACTGGAAGACTGATTTCTCCAGCGTCAGGCGCTCCAGCTCGCGATGAGCAAAATGGAGGATGGTTGCTGCCGGAGCTTCGTAGATTTCGCGCGATTTAATGCCGACCACGCGGTTCTCAATCATGTCGAGCCTGCCGACGCCGTTTGCTGCACCGATCTCGTTCAGGCGGATAATCAGGTCGAGTCCGCTCATCTTTTTGCCATCAAGCGCAACGGGCACGCCCTGTTCAAACTCAATATCGACGACAGAGGGAGTGTTGGGCGCATTTTCAGGCGATGTTGTAATCTGGTAAGCATCTTCGGGTGGCGCAACCATTGGATCTTCGAGCACACCGCACTCAATGCTGATTCCCCAGATGTTCTCGTCAATGGAGTAAGGACTCTTTTTGGTTGCAGAAACGGGAATGTTGTGCTCAAGTGCATAGGCAATTTCAGCTTCGCGTGAGGTGAACTCCCATTCGCGCAATGGTGCAAGCACCTTGAGGTGTGGCGCAAGTGAGGCAAACGTTACCTCAAAGCGAACCTGATCGTTGCCTTTACCGGTGCAGCCGTGTGCGAGCATGGTGCAATCTTCGGCTAATGCGGAATCAACAAGCGCCTTGGCAAGCAGCGGACGTCCGAGTGCGGTTGCAAGCGGATAGACATCCTCGTAAAGTGCCCCTGCTTTCAGCGCACGCCAGATGTACTCTTCAACAAACTCTTTGCGTAGATCAAGAAACTGGAATTTTGATGCGCCAGTTGCAATGGCTTTCGATTCAAGGTTTTCAATCTCTTTCTGCTGACCAAGGTTGCCGGTAACGGCGACAATTTCAGCGCCATTGTATTTGTCTTTCAGCCATTTAATCATAACGGAAGTATCGAGTCCTCCTGAATAGGCTAATGCAATTTTTTCTTTGCTCATGATTGGTCGTTATGTTTTATCAGTTTTTAGAAAGCGTGCTGTGAATATATGCTATGAGATCGGAAATCTTCTGCACCGATGATGGAATAACCAGAACAGTGTCATCGCCAGCGATGGTGCCGAGAACGAGTGAACTTTTTAAATGATCAAGATAAGAGCCGACGCCGTGCGCCCTGCCGGGAAGAGTACGGATAATCACCGTGGTTTCATTCGCCGTAATGGAGAGCACTTCAATGCCCACAAGCCCCTGAATAATGCGCTCCGTATTCTCTTCGGGGTAGATCATTCGGTAATTGCCGTTGACGCGCGAACGGATAATGCTGAGTTCTGCACAATCGCGCGAGAGCGTTGCCTGCGCTACGGTCATGCCGGAGTCGCGGAGCAGTTGCAAAAGATCGTGCTGATTTTCCACATGGTGTTGCTGAAGAATCTCCTTTATTTTCAGTTGTCGTGCATGTTTGTTCATGGTCCCGCTATCCCTCACGCCTTGATTTTTTTCGCAGCATTCAGCAAGCGGTGAGTCAGGTGAAATTTCCTGTACTCTTCGTGGTTCAGCAATTTCACCAGAAGAGCTTTCTGTACATGCAGACGATTTTCAGCCTCGTCAAGAATAATCGATTGTGGACCATCCATCACCTCAGCGCTGATCTCCTGACCGCGATGCGCTGGCATACAGTGCATCACCACGCATGAGGAGTTCGCCTCGGCAAGGAGTGCCTTGTTAATTTGAAATGGCTTGAAGATGCGAAGGCGATCGGCAATTTCAGCCTCCTTCCCCATGCTTGTCCAGACGTCGGTGTAGAGCACGTCGGCATTAGCGGCAGCCTCTTTCGGATCATGGGTAATTTCAATCTGGCTGATCCCTTTTTCGCGCGCGGCTTTCAGCAGCTCCTCGTCTGGCATATAGCCTTCGGGGCAAGCAAGCACAAAATGGAATGGCAGAAGACCCGCAAGCTCAATCCATGAGTTGGCAACATTGTTGCCATCGCCCACAAAGACCACCTTAATGCCCTCTCTCCAGATCGATTTTTCATAGAGCGTAAAGGCATCAGCCAGCACCTGACAAGGGTGCGACAGATCGGTCAGCGCGTTAACTACCGGAATTGAGGCGTGTTCCCCAAGCCCTTCAATAACAGCGTGATCGTGCACACGGGCAACAATGGCGTCGTTATATCGCGACAGCAGTTTGGCGATGTCTTCCACCGATTCGCGTGATCCTAACCCGATTGACTGACCGTCGAGGCTGATGGCGTAACCGCCAAGTTCGTGAATACCAAGCTCAAAGGAGACCCGCGTTCTCAGCGATGGTTTGCTGAAAATCATGGAGACAGTTTTATCGCGCAAAGGGAGAAAACCATTGGTTGAAGGACTCTCTTTTCTCTTCTTTTTCATAAAGAGCGCATAGTCGAAAAGCTCAATAATTTTGCTATCATTCAAGTGCGAAAAACCGAGAAAATCTCTTTTTCGTGAGATGTTTGTGTTGGTGACTGTTGTCATGCCATTATCGGGTTTGAGATTGTTCATGCTCCTCCTCGCTGATAAACTGGGTACCTACACCGTCGTGGGTGAAGATTTCAAGCAGCAGAGAGTGTATTGCTTTACCATCAATCAGATGAATTTTGCCAACGCCACTATCAAGCGTTTTAAAGGCTGACAGCACTTTTGGAATCATTCCGCCAGAAATGACGCCTTGCTCAATAAACGAGGCAGCTTCAGCTTTGCAGATGGTTTTCAGGATTCTTTCACCAACATGAATGCCCTCCACATCGCTGACGTAGATGAGCTTTTCAGCTTTCAGCGCAATGGCGATACTGCTGGCAGCATCATCAGCATTGATGTTGTAGATGTTTCCCTCATCATCAAATCCAATCGGCGCAATAACCGGAATGAGTCCAGCGCCGCAAAGCAGGTCGATGTAATCGGTGTTGATTTGTTCAACTTCGCCGACAAGCCCCAGCTTTTCAGCATTCGGGTGTGGCATCGCTTTAATGGTATCGGCATCGAGGCCACTGACACCAACGCCTTTTCCTCCATGCTGGCTGATAAGCTGCACAATATCTTGATTCACCTTGCCAGCCAACGTCATCTGAATAACGGAGATCATCCCCTCATCGGTCACTCTCCGCCCTAACAGAAATCGGGAAGCGATACCAAGTTTTTCAGCAGTCTTGGTGATAGCGTCGCCACCGCCATGCACCAGCACAATTCTGATGCCAACTTTGCGCAGCAGCGTAACGTTCTGGGCAAAAATATTTTTAAGGCAGGAGTCCTTCATGGCTGCACCGCCATATTTAATAACAAAGGTCTTGCCTTCAAATTTGCAGATATAAGGCAGCGCTTCAATAAGCACCTGCCCGATAGCACCTTCAGGGGCTTTTCTGGTTGTGTTCACTTCATTGCACGGTGAATGCTCCATTGTGGAAAAAAGTTCTGTGTTTGGTCGTTGGTAAAAGTATCAGCTTCTATAGCTTCCGTTGATATCGACATACTCCTTGCTCAAATCGCAGCTCCAGATTGTTGCCTTGCCGGAGCCATTGCCCAGTCGCAAGGTAATGGTATAGGAGGATTGAGCAAGAATTTCGGCTGCTGCCTCTTCGGAGAAGTCAGCAACAAATCCTCGCTTGAGAATCGGTAAATCGTTGAAATGCAGTTCAAGCTCTTCTTGATTGAAGATTGCACCTGAACGACCTGCTGCTGCTATAATTCTCCCCCAATTGGCATCTTCACCATGAATGGCAGTTTTAACCAAGCTTGAATTGGCGATAGTTCTGGCAGCAAGTTCCGCATCACGATCATCAGCAGCACCAGTGACGGTAATACCGACAAGCTTGTTGGCACCTTCGCCATCGATAATGATAAGCTTGGCGAGCAAAAGCATCAGCGTTTCGAGCGCTTCGCAGAAGAGCGCATAATCGTTGCTTCCAGCTTCGATTGTTGCACCAGCACCACTGGCGAGAAGAGCAACCATGTCATTTGTGCTGGTATCGCCATCAACGGTAATCGCGTTAAAACTGTTGCGATTTGCTTTTTTGAGTGCCTCCTGCAAAAGATCGGGCGCAATTGCCGCATCCGTCGCAAAAAAAGCAAGCATGGTTGCCATGTTCGGGCAAATCATGCCGGAGCCTTTAGCAATGCCGCTCAAACGCACCGTGCCGCTTGAGAGCTTGAGTTCAATGGTGAAAAATTTCGGAAAGGTGTCGGTGGTCATAATGGCTCCGACAGCATCCAGCACCGAATCGCGCTGCAATGTGGCAGGTAAAGCGGCGATACCACGCAGCATATTCTCCATCGGCAAAAGCTGCCCGATAACGCCAGTCGAAGCAACCAGCACCTCTTCAGGTTGGATTGAAAGCTCTTGAGCAACCGCATCCGCCATAGCACGCGCATCCGCCATACCTTTATCGCCCGTTGCCGCATTCGCATTGCCACTGTTGCAGACAATCGCGCGAATTGACGATGAAGATTGTTGCAGATGTTCACGCGACAGCATAACCGGCGCGGCACAGCAAAGATTCTGTGTAAAAAGCGCCGCAGCGCTGGCTGGACGATCAGTGACCAGCAGCATCAGATCTTTCCTGCCACTGTATTTGATATTCGCTTCAACAGCACCCGCCGAAAATCCGGCAGGCCAAAAGTTACACGATCCATCTTCAGTTGATGCCATTGGCGTTACCGTTGATGGCCAGGAAGTTTTGGCTGAAAGTTTATGAATAACGTCAAGCCCTTTGCAAAGTTTTTCCAATGCAGTGTAGTTTTTTTAATAATGAAGAGACTTCGATACGCGCTTCGCGCTACTCAGTGACCGGTTTTCATATCTCATCCCAGAAGCCCTGTGCTTTCATCAAATCCGAGCATAAGATTCATATTCTGAATCGCCTGCCCTGCCGCACCTTTCAGCAAATTGTCGATGGCGGTAACAATTACCAGCGATCCACTTGCTGTTACATGGGCAAGATGCACATCACAGAAATTGGTATGCGCCACATGCTTGATCTCCGTCATGGAGCTGCGGACGCACACAAACGGGGCATTTTGGTAGAATTTCTGATAAAGCGATGCAATGTCATCAGCGTCAGCCGGACGATCAAGCTGCACATTCAGCACGCTGTAAATTCCTCGAATGAGCGCGCCAATCATTGGCGTAAAGGTGAAATCGAAGGATGGATTGGTTGCTGAGGTACCAAGTGTCTGCATAATTTCCGGTGTATGCTGGTGCACGCCAACCTTATAGGCACGGATATTTTCACTCATTTCTGAAAATGAGAGCTCGGTTTTGCTGCTCCGTCCAGCACCAGAGATACCAGATGTGGAGGTGCAGTTGACAGCACGCACCGTCATCGAACTTTCTGTACCAAGAAAGAGTGGCGCCAAACCAAGAATAATGCTTGTGGCGTAACAGCCCGGATTGCTGATGGCGCGGGCATTGATAATATCCTCACGAAACAACTCCGGCATACCGTAAGTCATTACCGCAGATGGCGACTTATCCTGCTTATAAAATGCTTTATGCTCAACTGGATTGTTCAGCCTGAAATCTCCAGAAAGATCAATCACCATTTTCCCCGCAGCAACCAGCGATGGCACAAGCTGCAACGCCTCACCATGTGGCAGTGCAAGAAAATAGATATCGCTCTCGGTTTCGCCATTGTAGGGTTTATACACCTTGTCGCAATGCAATGCCGCATAAAGGTCGGAAACGCGATTGCCCGCATTTGAAAACGCGTAGAGTTCCTGCAGCTCAACCATTGGATGGCGTAGCAGCAACCGCGTCAGTTCAGCTCCCGAATAACCCGACGCGCCAATAATTGATACTGAATATTTTTTCATCTCTTTGATACTCTCTATTTCATTGAAGCGGCGCGAATGGATGCTCTAATGAAAGGTTAAATCATATAAAATATAAAAATAAAAAAGGATGACAGAGAAGGTCAACGAAAATCGACGTTTGTGCTCTGCATCCTTTATAGTGAATATCTATCCATAATGCTCTGAATATCCACTTTTTTTAAATGATTTTCAAAGCTTGAACGAAATTTTTGGAATAAATTTCAATGTCTTGATGATGCTATGATTCGCAAGATTTTTACCTCAAAATCCTGCTTTGCAGCGGCTCATGAAGTATTCAGGATAGCTTCTTTTCCTTAATTGAACGTGCATAATTCTTCGGGACATCAAAGAACACATCATAAATACCTGTCTCATCCATAGCCATTTGGACTTCGTCATTAGTGTCTGAACTATCAGGGGCGATTATCCTCTATTTTCGAGTTTTTGCGCAATGCGGCAAAGTACTCGGAGAAGAGCTGCTCCTGTTTTGCCCGAAGCAGTTGCGGCGCTATCCCTGCTTTCTGCACCGCAAGATCAACACCCGGCGCAAGGGTTTTTGCGTTGAGAAGAGCGAGAGCATATCCATTACTGGTTTTTATCGGCGACGATAATTTGTTTGGCGTCAAGCCAGAGAGAGCCTCAACAAAAACACCATCAACGCCATAGCCGGGAATCGACCCATCGCTCCAGCGGATATTTTCGGCGTTAACAACCTGTGAACCAACTTTTGCCGCAACACTCTCAAGAGTCATGCCTTTTGTCTTCACCATTGCTGCAAGTTTCTGCTCAACAACAGCGCCTCTCTTTTCGCGAATCAGTTCAGCGGTAATCATCTTTTTCAGCTCAGCATCAAGCGAACGATAACCGCTATCATTTTTGCTGGTAAGACGCATCACGTAAAAACCCTTCTCCGTTTCAATGACATCCGAAAGATCACCTTCACCAGCTTTAAAGGCATACGCTGCAATTTTATCGCTGTAACCAATTCGTTCAATCTGCGTACGTTTACCAAACTCACCAGTTTTCTCGACGCGAAGTTTCTCGGTTGCTGCGCTGGTATCGAAGCCCTTCTCTTTAGCGTTGAGCTGAAATGCCATAGCAAGGCGACGTTCACTCTCCACCGTTTCGGATGATGGACGGATAGTACGAACAACCTCCGAGCAGAGCACGGCTGTTTGATCGAAACCCGTTACTTTGATGATATGCAGCCCGAACTGCGTCTGCACTGGACCAACAATTGCGCCAGGACGAGCGCTGAAGACTGCGGCTGAAAATTCAGGTACCATGCGATCTTTGCTGAACCAACCAACATCGCCGCCATTGGCTGCACTGCCGGGATCAGCAGAGTACTTTTTTGCCAGAGCTTCAAACGAAACACCTGCCTGAAGCTGCTGACCAATCAAGGTCGTAAGCTGGCGCACGCGCTGAACATCATCCTGACTTGCGGGATTAAAGCGCAACAAAATGTGCGATGCACGCGCAACAGGTTGTGCCGCGCTGGTCACCTGCTTCACCTTCAGCAGACGATACTCGCCACGGTCAGCAATTGGACCAACAATGGCACCTGCCTTGAGATTTGACGGAGTAAAAAGAGCCGCACCTGCCGCTGGCGAAAAATCCGCACGAGTGTACGCAATATTGATACCTGTTGGACGATCACTCTGCTTTTGCACAAAATCGGCGTCATTCACCGAACTGGCAAAATCGCCGCGAATCGCCGCAAGTTCGTTACGAACTGCAATGCTATCTTTTGACGAAGGAGTAAGTGGGAAAAAAACATAATCAGCTTTTCGCGAAGGAACCTGCTTGAAAAGCTCTTTATGCTCCTCGTAGTATTTCGTTATTTCATCATCCTTGACAGAGAACTGACTCTCTGCACCAGCAAAACGTAATGGCACCGGCACAAACGACGCGGAAAAGAGCGAAAATTGACGATTGACAATATCTCCAAGCTCAGGTTCAGTAACATGCACAAGAGTTTGCAAGGCGCGAATCAGCTTGTTCACCTTCAACTCCTGACGCACAATTTTCTCAATCTGCAACCACAACTCACGATTTTTGGGATCACGACGTGCGCTGGCAAGCTTTTCACGATCGATAAGACCGGTTGCGGGATCTGAGAAATTCTGGCGAATCACCATTGGTGGCGTTGCGCTGCTGAACGCTTCAACGACCTCTTGATCCTGAACATCAATATTGAATTTCTTAAACTGCTGCTCAAGCAAGGTTTGATCAACAACGGTATTCCACGCCTGCTCCTGCATACCAAGTTCAGCGTCAGGCGTCAGCTCAGCAGCAGGATTACCTTTTCTGAAATTCTCCGTAACTGCTTTATAAACATCATCATACTGCATCAACGAGATGACCTGTCCGTTCACCTTCCCTGCCACATTACCTTTACTGGTAAACCCTGAAAAATTCATTCCCCACTCAAACACAATAAGCGCAAGAAACGACCCTAACAACGTATAAAGAATAATATGCGTCTTATCCCGCAAGTTCGACATTAACGCCATAACTTCAGCCCTTCATCTTAAATAATGTTATTGTAAAAAGAAAAACAAGAGTCTTTAAAGAACCGTGCACTGCATGAAAAAACTTTTATTCCGTTATTTATTACTCACTACCAAAAAGGCTAATATTGCATCAAAAACAACAAAAAACAATGAACGAGAAGCAGTTTACCATTTTTGGTGGCACGCATCGCGAGGGATCGTATCTGCTGCTGATTCAACTTTCCAGAACGATAGAGCTTGCGTTTGGCAAGTTTCAACAGGGCAAACGCTTCATCCTGCCCGCAGGCGATTACCTCTATATCGGCTCAGCGCTTGGTGGAACATCGTCAGGCTCGCCACTTGCACGACGACTTATGCGCCACGCTTCCCGATCAGCAGAGCAGCCACACCACGCTATTCGGGCAGAGATGATCGAACTTTTCTCCATGTCTGGCTTGATTGAGAAGGAGAGTATCAAACCATCGGCAAAAAAACTCCGCTGGCATATTGATTATCTCCTCGACCAACCTGAAGCTGAACTTATCCACGTTATCATCATACAAAGTCCGCTGCGGGTGGAAGCAATGCTGGCAAGGCTGATTGCCACGATGGATGAAACCTCAATCATTGCACCACGCCTTGGCGCTCAAGACACGAAGAGCAGCACTCATCTCCTCGCCCTTGCCAATCGCGAACGCCTCTTTGAACTGCTGCAATGCCACATACCGGCAATGCTGAAGCTGTAAACCATCACAAAACCTTGCACTATCGAGCATCGCGCCCAAGCAGTGCGCCCACAAACTCGGAACGCTGAAACAACTGAAGATCATCGATTTTTTCACCGACACCGATATACTTGACAGGCAGCTTCAGTTCGCGTGAAATGGAGAGCACAATACCACCTTTTGCGGTACCATCGAGCTTGGTCACCACAAGACCGGTCACCTGTACAAACTTGGTAAACTCTCTCGCCTGCTGCACAGCATTCTGACCGGTAGTGCCGTCAAGCACAAGCAGCACCTCGTGTGGCGCTTCGGGAATACGCTTTTTCGCCACCCGCATAATCTTGGCAAGCTCCTCCATCAAGTGGCTTTTGTTATGGAGACGACCAGCCGTATCAACCAGTACCACATCAGCATTGCGGGCAACAGCAGCGCTGACCGCATCGTACACCACCGACGCGGGATCGGAACCGTGCCCTTGCCCGATCATCGGCACACCGGCTCTATCCGCCCAAATCTGAAGCTGCTCATACGCCGCGGCACGGAACGTATCCGCCGCCGCAATAATCACCTTTTTGCCAGCTTTATCGTAATTATGCGCCAACTTGCCAACACTCGTCGTTTTGCCTGCACCGTTCACCCCGACAATCAAAATAACGTAAGGCTTGGCGGGAAGCGATGCATCAAAATCCTGCGGATGATCCTCACCAGTCTCCTCAAGCATCTGCTGAATCTCATCCATCAGCATTTTGTTCAGCTCCGCTTCAGAGTGATAGGTCTCCTTTTTGGCACGCTCAGTAATTGCGTCAATAATGTCGAGCGTCGTCTCCACACCCACATCAGCGGAGACAAGAATCGTTTCAAGCTCCTCAAGGAACTCGTCATCAATCTCGGTTTTGCCTTTTGTAATAACAGAGAGCTTTTCACGAAGAGTCTCTCTGGTTTTTTCGAGCCCCTCTTTCAGCCGTGATAGTTTGAACTTGTCAAAAAAACCCATAAAAAAAGATATTATCCCTGTTATAAAGATCATGTCTGATGAGACCCGCTTCCATGATTACAGCGCTACTTGAACATGTAGCGCTTCACAAAGCTTCGGCGTTAGTGCACAACAATCCAATTTGAAAACGATAAGTTTAATTTACTCAAAAATATGGCATATACAGCTATTCCGGCTATCGGCGAGTTTGGCTTGATTGAGAACATTGCATCAATTGTTGCACCAACACTTGCAGCCGTTCCCGAGCTGCTGACCGGCATTGGCGATGATTGCGCGGTGTTTGAACCATCACCAGAGCTGTTGCAGGTAGCGACAACCGATCTGCTGGTGGAACACGTACATTTCGATCTGCTGACAACGCCGCTGAAACATCTCGGCAAAAAAGCCATCAGCGTCAACGTCTCCGACATTTGCGCTATGAACGCACTCCCCTGCTACGCGCTGATTGGGCTTGCTGTTCCGCCGAATTTTCCCATTTCGATGATTGAGGAACTTTACCGAGGCATGAGCCAGGCGGCAGAGGAGTATGGTCTCGCCATTGCGGGTGGCGACACCTCATCATCACACTCTGGGTTGATGATTTCCGTAACCATGATTGGCGAAGTATCGTCGGAAATGATAACACGGAGAAATGGCGCTTGCGTTGGCGACCTCATCTGCGTCACTGGCACAATTGGCGGCGCTGCGGCTGGCTTGAAGCTCCTCATGCGCGAAAAAGCGATTATGCTGGAACATCTGAAGCATAATGAATCGTGCAACAGCAACATTCTTGCTGATTTACAAGAGTACAGCGAGGCGATAAAGCAGCAGTTGCTGCCACAGGCGCGGATTGATATGGTGAAATATTTCCATTCAAAAAATATCACACCTTCAGCAATGATCGACATTTCCGACGGGCTCAGCTCCGACCTCCAGCACCTCTGCCGCCGTTCAAGCACTGGCGCCATGATTTACGAAGAGCGTCTCCCGATCCACGCAAGCACGCGCCAGATTGCTGATGAATTTCAGGATGATACCCTCACTTGGGCGCTTACCGGCGGCGAAGATTACCAGTTGCTCTTTACCATCCCAAAAGATGAGTACCGGAGAATAGCCGATAACACGGCACTATCGGTAATCGGTGAAATTACTGACGCTGAAAATGGAATCAATTTGCGCGACAGATACGGCATGAATATTGCTATGGAATCAATTCGCGGGTTCGACCACTTCAGCGCATAACAGCACAGCGCATAGGCTACGTGAGCATGAGTTGTGTGTAATTTATTTTTTGGGGAAACAGGATGAAGATAGTAAATTGCGCCTCCTGTTAACGCATTCCCCTCTCTCACAAGCCGAAGTGGCGGAATTGGTAGACGCCCGGGACTTAAAATCCCGTGTTCAGCAATGGACGTACGGGTTCGATTCCCGTCTTCGGCACCACATAATCTCCTTTAATTGCAGTCAGTGATGGAAACCCCTATATTCCTTCATGTCAATAACATTTTTTATATAGCTGATCATACAAAGTGAAATTCTCACTTCAACAATGCTCTTGACAAGAACATTATCGAACAAAGACAAGGAGATATAATATGCCAGCAATATCCATGTTTTATGGATTAATTGTTTACATGTATTTCAAGGATAACAAACAGCACAAAAGCCCACATATTCACGTCGTTTATCAAGGTCAAGAAGTGGTGATCACTATACCAACTGGTGAAATACTTGATGGTCACATTCCAAACTCTAAAATGAAGCTTCTGCAAGCATGGGTTGAGTTACATCAAGATGAGCTTTTGGCTGATTGGGAGCTTACTGTCTCTGGTCAGCAACCTTACAAAATCGATCCATTGAGGTAAACTATGAATCCACGAATTCTGGAAGTCGTTCCAACTGATGATTACAAACTTAAGCTGCTCTTTACTAATGGAGAACAGGGTTTCTTCGATTGTTCCAGATTATTGAATTTTGGGGTATTCAAAGAGCTGCAGGATAAAAATTATTTCAAAAAAGTTCAGGTTGTACACGGAACTGTGGTCTGGCCACATGAACAAGATATATGTCCAGATACGTTATATGGCGATTCTGTAAAAGAAAATGGATAACCCAAGAACGACAAACCCTTCACCATCATGAGTTCGGAATTCACGAAAATCCTGCTGAACGAGGATGAAATGCCACGCCAGTGGTACAACATTCAGGCTGATCTGCCTTCACCGATGCCTCCTCCATTGGGGCCGGATGGTAACCCGGTAGGACCGGATGACCTTGCGAAGGTATTTCCTATGAATATTATTGAGCAGGAGATGAGCACCGAACGATGGATTGAAATTCCACAGGAGGTGCAGGCCATTCTGAAACTCTGGCGCCCATCACCACTTTACCGGGCTCATCGACTTGAAGCCGCCTTAAAGACTCCGGCAAAGATTTTTTACAAAAATGAGGGAGTATCACCTGCCGGAAGCCACAAACCAAACTCCGCTGTAGCCCAGGCATGGTACAACAAGCAATTTGGCATCAAGCATCTCACGACTGAAACTGGCGCTGGCCAGTGGGGCAGCGCCCTTGCCATGAGCTGCAAACTTGTCGGTATCGACTGTAAAGTCTTTATGGTGCGCATCAGCTTCGACCAGAAGCCGTTCCGCAAAATCATGATGAACACCTGGGGGGCAGAGTGCATTGCAAGCCCCAGCCCTCAAACCGAGACAGGACGACGGATTCTGGCGGAGACACCCGACACTCCCGGCAGCCTTGCCATTGCCATCAGTGAAGCCATTGAGATGGCTGTGCAGCGCGATGATACACGCTACGCTCTCGGAAGCGTCCTGAACCATGTGATGCTGCACCAGAGCATTATCGGCCTTGAAGCCCGCAAACAGCTTGAGAAGGTAAGCCTCTACCCTGATATCGTTATTGGCTGTGCAGGTGGAGGGTCAAACTTTGCCGGTATCAGCTTCCCCTTTATCTGCGACAAAATCCACGGACGCGAGGTTCAGATTATAGCGACAGAACCCGAAGCCTGCCCGACGCTCACCAGAGGACCCTATGTGTATGATAACGGAGATGAGGCAAAAATGACCCCACTGCTGCCAATGTACAGCCTTGGCCACGGCTTTATTCCTCCAGCCATTCATGCAGGGGGCTTGCGCTATCATGGCATGGCTCCGCTGGTAAGCCATGTTAAACAACTGGGCCTGATTGACGCCACGTCTATTCCTCAGACAGAGTGCTATGAAGCTGCGCTGCTGTTTGCCCATACCGAAGGCTTTATTCCGGCTCCTGAAACCTCCCATGCCATCGCACAGACCATCCG
>CAIQSY010000022.1 GCA_903874585.1 uncultured Chlorobiaceae bacterium
AAACGTCTTGATGGCAGAGCGCTCGATCAGGTGCGCCCAATCTCCATTGAACTTGGTCTTATTCCTCGAGCACATGGTTCGGCACTCTTCACCAGAGGCGAAACGCAGGCGCTCGTTACCATTACGCTTGGTACGCAGAAAGATGCTCAGTCGGTTGATACGCTGACCAACAGCGAGGATAAAACATTCTATCTGCACTATAATTTCCCGCCTTTCAGCGTTGGCGAGTGTGGCAGACTCGGCAGTGTTGGTCGCCGCGAAATTGGTCACGGTAATCTTGCTGAACGTGCTATCAAAATGGTTGCGCCAACACAGGAGGAGTTCCCTTACACCATCCGTATTGTCTCCGATATTCTTGAATCAAACGGTTCATCATCAATGGCATCGGTTTGCGGCGGTACGCTTGCGCTGATGGATGGCGGTGTGCCAATCAGAAAGCCGGTTTCGGGCATTGCAATGGGGTTGATTAAAGAGGGTGCATCCTATGCGGTGCTCTCTGATATTCTCGGTAATGAGGATCATCTTGGCGATATGGATTTCAAGGTTTCCGGTACTACTGATGGTATTACCGCCTGCCAGATGGATATCAAGATCGACGGGCTTGACTACCATATTCTCGAAACTGCGCTTGAGCAGGCACGCAAAGGTCGTTTGCACATTCTCAACGAAATGGAGAAGGCTATTCCAGCGACTCGTCTCGAACTTGCCAACTTTGCACCAAAACTCACAACTATCAAAGTGCCAGTTGACTGCATCGGCATGATTATCGGTAAAGGTGGCGAAACAATTCGCGGTATTACCGAAGAGACAGGAGCAGAAATTAATATTGCCGATGATGGCACGGTTACGATTGCCTGCTCTTCCAGCGAAGGCACGAATGCGGCGCTTGCCACCATCAAAAATCTTACCGCAAAACCAGAGGTTGGCAACGTTTACGTCGGCAAAGTGCGCGATATTCGCGATGAGCTTGGCGCATTTGTGGAGTTCCTGCCAAAAACCGACGGTCTTGTGCACATCTCTGAAATCTCAACCGTGCGCGTCTCCAAAGTGAGCGATCACCTGAAAGTGGGCGATAAAGTGACGGTCAAGCTGGTCGATATCCGTAAAGATCCGCGAACCGGAAAAAACAAGTTCGCGCTCTCAATCAAAGCGATTGAACAGGATAAAGCCAAAGAGAGTGCCGTAGAGAGTAACTAAACGCAACAACGCTGAAGAAGCAGTACAGTTCACGCTGTACTGCTTTTTTGTTTCACCTATAAGCTATTATGAAATACGAATTTCCTGCAATAGAGAAAAAATGGCATAGCCGCTGGCAGACTGAGAATACCTTCAACACTGGTGATGATGCGAGTAAGCCGAAATATTATGTGCTCGACATGTTTCCTTACCCAAGTGGCAGTGGTTTGCATGTTGGCCATCTTGAAGGCTATACGGCTTCTGATATTATTGCCCGCTATAAACGGAGCCGTGGCTATAATGTGCTCCACCCGATGGGCTGGGACGCTTTTGGACTTCCTGCCGAACAGTTTGCAATCAAAACAGGCACTCACCCGACGCTCACGACGGAACAGAACATCCGCAACTTCAAGGAGACACTGCAGGCGATGGGCTTTTCGTACGATTGGTCGCGTGAAATTAATACTACCGATTCCGGTTATTTCAAGTGGACACAGTGGATTTTCAGTAAGCTCTACGATAAGGGGCTTGCCTATATGTCGGAAGTAGATGTGAACTGGTGTGTTGAGTTAAAAGCGGTGCTTGCCAATGAGGAGGTTGAGGAGAAAATTGCTGATGGTTATACGGTTGTGCGTCGCCCGTTACGCCAGTGGGTGCTGAAAATCACCGCTTACGCTGAGCGCCTGCTTGCTGATTTAGACGAGCTTGAATGGCCGGAAAACGTGAAGCAGATGCAGCGCAACTGGATTGGTCGCTCCGAAGGTGTGGAGATTGATTTTGAACTTCCCTGCCACAAAAAAAATCTGCGCGTTTATACCACGCGACCTGATACGCTTTTTGGAGCCACCTATCTTGTTATTTCTCCGGAACATCCGCTTGCCGAGAAACTTGCAACCGCGCAGCAGTTGGTTGAGGTGAAACAGTATATCCGTCAGGCAAAGCTGAAAACCGAGCTTGAGCGTACTGGTTTGCAGAAAGAGAAAAGTGGCGTTTTTACCGGTTCTTATGCTCTCAATCCCGCAACAGGCAAGCCACTACCGGTCTGGATATCCGACTTTGTGCTGATCAGTTACGGTACAGGCGCTATCATGTCGGTACCAGCGCACGACAGCCGCGACTGGGAGTTTGCCAAGCAGTACAATCTGCCGATTATCGAGGTGATCAAAAGCCCGCATGATGTGCAGAATGAGGTTTTCGAGGATAAAAACAGCGTTTGCCTCAACTCCTCCAACAGTGAAATTTCTCTTGATGGCTTGAGCTTCGGCACTGCTTTTGAGCGTATGGCATTGTGGCTGGAGCGCAAACAGGTTGGTGAGCGCAAGGTAAACTACAAACTGCGTGACTGGATTTTCAGCCGCCAGCGCTACTGGGGCGAGCCAATTCCGATCAAGCATTATGATGATGGCACCATTCGCCTCGAAACCAAACTTCCGCTGGAGCTACCCGAGGTTGAAGCGTATCATCCATCAGAAACCGGTGAGTCGCCGCTGGCGAACATCACCGAGTGGCTTTATGGCAGCGATGAGCATGGTACTTTTCGCCGCGAAACCAACACCATGCCGCAATGGGCGGGAAGCTGCTGGTACTACCTTCGCTTTATCGATCCCGAAAATCATCAACACCTCATCGATGCTGAACAAGAGCGCTACTGGATGAACGTCGATCTCTACATCGGTGGTGCGGAACACGCCGTGCTTCATCTGCTCTATGCGCGGTTCTGGCACAAAGTGCTTTTTGACCTCGGTGTTGTCAGCACGAAAGAGCCTTTCCAGAAGTTGTTCAATCAGGGGATGATTCTCGGTGAGGATAATGAGAAAATGTCGAAATCGCGCGGCAATGTTATTCCTGCTGATCATGTTCTTGCGCGTTATGGTGCAGATGCGGTGCGCCTGTATGAAATGTTCCTTGGACCGCTGGAGCAGGTGAAACCGTGGAATACCAACGGCATTGAAGGTATCAGCCGCTTTTTGGGTAAAGTGTGGCGACTGGTTTATCCAACACTCGACGGAGCTGCAACGGAGCTTTCCTCAGCGCCAATGCCCGAAGAGCTGTTGCGCCGTATGCACAAAACCATCAAGAAAGTTGGTGAGGACACGGAGAATCTCAAATTCAACACCGCGATTTCTGAAATGATGGTTTTTGTTAACGAGTTGCACAAAGCTGAATGCAAGAGCCGTGAAGCAATTGAAACACTCCTTCTGCTGCTTGCGCCTTATGCGCCGCATATCACCGAAGAGCTGTGGGAGTCGGTTGGTCACAACACATCAATCAGCTTGCACTCCTTCCCCTCGTATGATCCAAAACTGGTCGAAGATTCGATTTTGACCATTGCCGTGCAGATCAACGGTAAATTGCGTGGCACCTTTACTGCGCCCGCCAAAAGCTCGAAAGAGCATCTTCTTGCGGAGGCGAAACACGTTGAATCGGTACGTAAATTTCTCGAAGGCAAAACCATCATTCGTGAGATTGCTGTGGTGGATAAACTGGTAAATTTTGCCGTAAAGTGATTGGGTGAAAGGAGTGTCTAAGAGTAAAAAAAGTGTTGAGCATATTTTTTTGCTCAAAAATAAAAAAAGAGAGGGTTAAAGTCGATATCGTGCTTTTAATGTCAAAAGCAACCGCTTATTTTACATGTTCACCACATACCTGTGATGGGGGGTTAATACATTTTTTCTCAACACATAAAATTTATGGTATCAATGGCTACAGACGAATCTACACCAAACGCACCGCAAGAGGCATCCATCAGCTCTATGATGTCTGAAAAACGAAAATTCCCACCTCCAGCGGAATTTTCAAAAAACGCGCACGTCTCCTCAATGGAGGAGTATGAAAAGCTTTATGCGGCGGCGGCGGCCGATCCAGAGGCTTACTGGTCTGGCATTGCGGAACAGTTTCACTGGTTTAAAAAGTGGGATAGTGTGCTGGAGTGGAACTCCCCATACGCAAAGTGGTTTAATGGTGGTAAAACCAATATCTGTTATAATGCTCTTGATGTCCATGTCAAAAGTTGGAGAAAGAACAAAGCTGCCATTATCTGGGAAGGTGAAGAGGGGAATCAGCGAGTTCTAACCTATGGAGAGCTGCACCGCCAAGTCTGCAAGTTTGCTAATGTGCTGAAAATCGCCGGCATCAAGCCTGGCGACAGGGTTGCAATCTATATGGGCATGGTTCCCGAGCTTGTGATTGCTGTACTTGCCTGTGCTCGTGTTGGGGCAGTTCACAATGTTATTTTTGCAGGATTTTCGGCACATGCCATTACCGAGCGAGTTAATGATTCGCGTGCAAAGATGGTCATCTGTGCAGATGGTTCAAGGCGTCGTGGAGGCTCTATCAACCTGAAAAATATTGTTGATGAAGCAATTGTTAACACACCGTCGGTACGGAGTGTTATTGTCTTGAAAGCTACCAGTGAGCAGGTTCACATGCACGATGGCATGGATCACTGGTGGCATGACCTGATGGGTCTTGCTGCTGATGAGTGCGAGCCTGTTGAGGTTGAGTCAGAGCATCCGCTTTTTGTGCTTTATACCAGCGGTTCAACCGGCAAACCAAAGGGCATTCTGCACACAACTGCCGGTTACATGGTTCATGCAGCCAGCTCTTTCAAGTATGTTTTCGATATCAAGGATGAGGATATTTACTGGTGTACTGCCGATGTAGGCTGGATTACTGGACACAGCTATATGGCGTATGGACCGCTGCTCAATGGTGCCACCATGCTGATGTATGAAGGCGCGCCAAACTATCCACAATGGGATCGCTTCTGGGATATTATCAATCGCCATAAAGTTACCATTCTCTACACGGCACCAACCGCAATCCGTGCCTTTATCCGCGCTGGAAACGAGTGGGTGACCAAGCACAACCTTAACTCGCTCCGTCTGCTTGGCAGCGTTGGCGAGCCTATCAATCCCGATGTTTGGATGTGGTACCACAAAGTTGTTGGTCAAGAGAGATGCCCGATTGTCGATACGTGGTGGCAGACTGAAACCGGTGGCATCATGGTTTCTCCTCTGCCTGGTGCGACTCCGACGAAGCCCGGAACAGCAACACGCCCACTGCCCGGCATTATGGTGGATGTTGTCCACAAAGATGGTACTCCATGTGGACCAAACGAAGGCGGCTATCTCGTTATCAAAAAGCCATGGCCCTCAATGCTCCGCACGATTTATGGCGACAACGAACGCTATGAAAAAACCTACTGGTCTGACTTCAACGATATGTACTTTACCGGCGATGGTGCCCGTAAAGATGAAGATGGCTACATCTGGATTATGGGACGTGTTGATGATGTGGTCAACGTTTCAGGTCACCGTCTTGGCACCAGCGAAGTTGAAAGCGCCCTCGTATCGCACGAAGCGGTTGCTGAAGCCGCCGTTGTCAGCCGTCCTGACGATCTGAAAGGCAACGCACTTGTCGCCTTTGTGACGCTGAAAGATGAGTATGTTGGCGATATGACACTGAGGGATGCACTGCGTAACCATGTTGCCAAAGAGATTGGCCCAATTGCAAAACCTGATGAAATTAGATGGGCTGCAAAGGGTCTGCCAAAAACACGGAGCGGTAAAATTATGCGCCGCCTGCTGCGCGAACTTGCCACAAGCAATGAAATCAAGGGCGATATTACCACGCTTGAAGATTTCGGTGTGCTTGAAAATCTTCGCGATCAGGAGAGCGACTAAGCGTCGAGTGTTGATCAACACCTTTCAAATAGAAAAGCGCAGTGCAAACTGCGCTTTTCTTGTTTCTACACTTACACGGCACCACCTCCGGTCACTGAGTAGCGCGAAGCGCGTATCGAAGTGACCATCACAACACCTCTCAACTGATCCAGTTAAGCTGGCAAATCACGAAGTTGAGATATGAGGCAAAGCTTACCCATAGGAGGTAAGGAATTAACAAATAGGCAGCAAGTGATGAAATGGCTCTGAATTGCACAATGGTCACCACAATCGCCAACCAGAGTAGGACGATAACCGCCAAAGCGAGCAGCGGTGCGTGCATCCCGAAAAATGATGCCGACCAGCCAAGATTGAGCAGAAGCTGTATTCCAAAGAGCACAAGCGCGCCTTGAATTTTCTTTTTTTCACCCCACTGCTCAACAATCAGCGCGAGCGATGTGCCCATCATTAAAAACAAAATCGTCCATACTGGCGGAAAAAGCCAGTCAGGCGGATTCCACGAAGGTTTTTTCAGTACGGAATAGTACCACTCTGAGCCCGGTACAGGCGTAAACGTGCTGCCGGCGTAGGCAAATACAAAGCACAAGCCGATACAAAGCGCAAGGTTTGGAAGTGAAATTTTCATCATAACAGGCTTCGATTTCAGGGTGGGTTAACAAGTTCTTACAGCATTGTTGAGTAATGGCGATTCATGTCGTGTTACCGATGCCGTTGTTGCTTATGAAAGGTATAACGTCCTGATGCGATAAAAAATTTATTGCATCGATTTAAAATGTCGAAATGATACTTTATGATCAACATAACAGTTTTATCCGAGGCTGCCAATCGAATAACATACAAATCATCAAGCAACAAGCCGCTGCCGTAAAGCAATAAAACGTCCGGTCGGCATCCTTCCCAAAAATGCTATATTGCCCGCCATTCAATAGAATCAACCAACTCATACCACATGGAATACAAAAGCAGTGAGCTAAACACCGCGATTCGTGCAGCGCAGGTGGCGGGCGCAATTACTCGTGAAAAATTTGGCGAGCTCTCTCAGGCCGATATTCGCGCCAAGGAGTTCAAGGATTTTGTAACGGTTGTGGACAAAGCTTGTGAAGCGGCAATCAGCGCTATTATTGCGGAGAGTTTTCCTGACGACAGTATGCTTTGCGAAGAGGGCACGGTTATGGCGGGCACGTCAGGGCGCATCTGGATTGTTGATCCGCTTGATGGCACGCTGAACTTCATCCATTCATTTCCCGTCTTTTCTATCAGCATTGCCCTGAAAGATGGCAATAACGAACTGCTCACCGGCGTTGTGTATCAGCCTCTGCTTGATGAGCTGTTTACCGCCGAACGCGGCAAAGGAGCTTATCTCAACGATAAAAAAATCAGCATCACCAGCCGAACCGACAAGGAGAGTTTTCTTATGGCAACCGGACTGCCCTTTAAAGAGTATGATGATTATCTCGAATCGGCCATTGGAATGCTGAAGGATGTGATGCACGACTCTGCGGGGATTCGGCGCGCAGGTTCTGCCGCCATAGATCTTGCTTACACCGCTTGCGGACGTTTTGATGGCTTCTGGGAATATCGCCTCTTTCCGTGGGATTTTTCCGCTGGCGTGCTGCTGGTGCGCGAAGCTGGCGGCATTGTTACCAACTTTGCTGGTGAACACAATGTTTTCAACACTCAGAGTATTCTTGCCGGCAGCAGTGTTACCCATCCGCTTCTGCTTGAAAAAACATTGCGCCATTTTCGTACGTAAATGTGAGCGTCAATTAGAACGTCAATTCTGGCGTAAAGAGGCCATTGTCGCCTGATTTGAAGGGAGACGCTTCTTTTGTATCTTGAGCAAGCAACACATTCACAACCATTTACTTTGCCTTCATATTCATTTCCTGCCCGCGGCGCATCCGCACAGGAGCAACGATTACACTATGCTCATTCATCAGCGTTCAATTAAAAAAGAGGTCACACTCTCTGGAACCGGACTCCACACCGGCGAAAAATGTACCATCACCTTTCAACCGGCACCAGTCAATTACGGCTACCGTTTTGTGCGCACCGATGTTGAAAATTGTCCAGAAATACCGGCGCTGATTGACAACGTGGTTGAGGTTCTTCGCGGAACGACCATCGCGGTGAACGGTGTCAAAGTGCACACTACGGAGCATGTCCTTGCGGCGCTGTATGGTCTCCAGATTGATAACTGCCGCATTGAAATGAGCGGCCCAGAGCCTCCGGTGATGGATGGCAGCTCTTACTCGTTTGTTGAAGTGCTGCTCGAAGCTGGCTTTCAGGAGCAGGATGAGCCGAAAAATTATCTCGTGATTGATGAAACCATCGAGTTCCACGATCCGGTGAACAGCGTTGATCTTGTGGCGCTGCCGCTCGACAGTTTCCGCGTGACGGTGATGGTCGATTACAAAAATCCAGCACTTGGTTCGCAGCACTCTGGTCTTTTCGATCTGGATAAAGAGTTTGTCAAAGAGTTTTCATCATGCCGCACTTTCTGCTTTCTCAGCGAAGTTGAAGGGCTTGCCAATCAAGGCTTGATCAAGGGAGGCGCAATGGATAATGCGCTGGTGATTATCGACAAAACAATGCAGACGGAGGAGCTTGACAATCTTGCCGATAAGCTTTCTGTTGATCGTCAGCACCTCAGCCTCGGAGAAAACGGCATTCTCAACAACCGCGATTTACGTTTCCCCAACGAACCCGCACGCCATAAATTGCTCGATCTGCTTGGCGACATGGCGCTGCTCGGTATGCCGTTAAAGGCGCAGGTTCTTGCGGCGCGTCCGGGTCACGCTTCAAATGTGGAATTTGTGAAGCAGCTTAAAAAATATGCTGATCGCAACAAGCTTGCCCGCCAATATCAGCACGAGAAAAAAGCTGGTGTGATTTTCGACATCAACGCCATTCAAAAAATTCTACCGCATCGCTATCCATTTCTCTTGATTGACAAAATTGTTGAGTTCAAGCTCGACGAACGCATTGTGTCGATCAAAAATGTCACCATGAACGAGCCATTCTTTCAGGGGCATTTTCCCGGTAATCCAATCATGCCGGGTGTGCTTATTCTCGAAGCGATGGCGCAGACTGGCGGCATTATGATGCTCAATGGCAACGATAATCTTCAGGAGAGTGTGGTCTATTTTATGGGCATTGATAAAGCTCGTTTTCGCAAACCGGTGCTGCCGGGCGACACGCTCGTGCTTGAAGCCGTTGTGACGAATCGCCGCCGAAATGTGTGCCAGTTTGATGGCAAAGCGTACGTTCGCGGTGAGCTGGTGTGTGAGGCTTCCCTTATGGCAACGGTTGTGCCAAAAGGCAAATAACACCATCATTTACGAAGCGCCCCGCCAGCAAAAGCGAGGGCGCTTTTTGCATGGCAGAATTCAAGGGCAAAAACGCTTATCCAGCATGGAACAGTTTGTTCATGTGTGGCTTATCTTTCTTAACGCATAGAACATGGCGAGCGATATGATGCCCAACAACATCGACAGAAGCGCTGCTTTTTCAAAATTTCCTTCAAAAACTGCATTATAGACTGCAAGTGACACGGTTTCAGTTTTGCCGACAATATTCCCGCCAAGCATGAGCGTTATGCCAACCTCACCGAGTGAACGACCAAGTGAGAGAATAAGTCCGGTCAGCAGGGCATATCTGATGGTGGGAAGCACAACAAAAATGTAGGTCTGCAATCTACTTTTTCCGAGCGTCCATGCAGCTTCAGCAAGCGAATTACCCATACCGGCAACCGCTGCCTGCACGGACTTGACAACAAGTGGAAGTCCAGCGATAAATGAGGCAATAAAGACACCACTCCGGCTGAAAATTATTTCGTATCCCATCGCAAGTAGTGGAGTACCAAAAACTCCATGTCGCCCCAGCAAGAGAAGCAGCAGAAAACCTGTGGCAATGGGCGGAAAAACAAGTGGCAACGTAATAACTGCATCAGCAATAACGCTGAACAGCCCTTTTTTGCCAGTAAGAAGATAACCCGACATCACGCCTGCGGCAAGATGCAGTATTACGGTGATAACTGCCGTCTTCAATGTCAGCATGAGCGGCTCGATCATATCCTTGCTGAAGAGGATTTCGATACTTTTTTCCATCAAATTCCGTAATGCTGGAGAATGGCAGCGCTCTCTCTGCTTTTCAGGAATTGAAGAAACTCCTGAACCTCTGGCTGTGCCTCAAACCCTTTGATCACGCCGCACTGAATATGAATCGGTGTATAGAGTAACTGGTCAGCAGCAACAAAGCCGCCAATCTTATCACGAATACCGATAGCATCAGTGACATTAATGAACCCAGCATCAATTTCTCCCGATACAAGGTATGCGGAAACTTGAGGCACGGTAGAGACAACAAGCAGTTTAACTGCCACCTTGTTTGCTAATCCAGCGTTGTTCAAATATTCAGCAGCAACATGGCCATAAATGGCCTTTTTTTCATCAGGAATACCAACTCTGGTGATCTTATTTTCGCAGATATCTTGTATCTGCTTCAAATGCAATCCTTTACGCCATGCAAGCACAAGTCTCCCTTCTCCAACAGGATAATATTTCACAAACGTGATACCGGACTGATCGAAAAAACTTTTCTCGCCAAAAATCATCGACACTTTGCCACTCATGCGCGTCTGGGAAATAATCTGCTGCATATTGCCGAAAACGGCATCAATATGTTGTCCGTTTGTTTGCTCGTATTGCCTGATGATTTCCACTATTGGTCGCTTATAACCCGCTCCAGCCGCAATGGTTATCGATTCTGCCCTAAGAGTCTGCGAAAAAAGGGAGAAGAGAATGAGGACGAGGAAAAAAGGTTTTTTAGTCATGTTGTGAGTTCATGTTAAAAAATGATGTAAAAAAATCCCGACGCCGGAGAAACGTCGGGAAGATGTGAGAGAGAAAGAACAGGAGATAACAACTTTTTCAATAATGAAATGCGAGCGTTCCCATCACAGTAAAAGGAGCGCCGGGTTGATAGGAGGTTTTCAAGGTTTTATAATCCGATGTACTGATCAAGCTGACATACTCTTTGTCAAAAATATTCATGAATGAAAGTGAGCAATCGACGCTTTTGAAGCCGAGCATTTTTCTGTTCCAGGTCAGGTCAAGGTCAAAAATTGTGGAACCAGCAATCTTTTCGTTATGCAGCACATCGCCATAACGCACGGAACTGTATCGAGCAATTGGTGTTATGGTCAAATAGGCCGTTTTGTAGCTGATCATCCCTTTGGCAAGAAATTCAGGCGAATCGGGAACCTGCACTCCCTTAACCTTGATGATACTGCCTGTAGCATCGGAGTTGATATCCTGCGAGAACGAAAACTTGTTCCATGAAAATGAACCGTAACACTTCAGTTTTTCGGAGGGTTTATACTCTGTTTCAAGCTCCACACCATACCCTCTCGCATCAGCATCGTTCATGGGATAGGTTGCATTCAGCGCCGGATCGTAGAGAACTGCCTGCTTGTTCTGATGCAGCGCATAGTACATGGTTGGCGCTATACTCCAGTTGCTGCCGTGCGCTTTCATCCCGAGTTCAAAATTCTGTGAGGTCTCCATAACCCGCTTGTCCCAGAGCTGCTGAAAGGTGATTCCCTTACTCGTAAAGTTGCTAAGCTGTGAAATAAAGTATGGATAAATATCAACATGTGTCACATAGTTTTCACCATACGCAACATGAACTGATGCGTTGTCGCCAATAACCCTTGTCAGCGTCATATTGGGAAAAAGCCGATGAAAGCTCTTGCTGTTTACAGCACTCGCGGCGGAATTAATCGCCGGATTCATAGCAAGCGCATCATCATAGCTGGCATCACCAATAGGTTTCGTGGGGTCTGTCGTGGTGTACGTGATAACGGACGGAAGCGTGTAGTTGACATATTTCAACCCTGCTTCCAGTTGATAATTTCCGTAATGATACGTTGCATCAAGAAATGGCGTATGCAGCTCATGGCTTGAAGTGTTTGACAAAATACTCCATGAATCAAAAACAAGCTGGCCATTAACAACTTTGTAGTTTTTCCATGAGCTTGGCGGACCAGGCCGCTCCTGTGTATGGTACATATAACCAAAATCAAGATCGATGTCGCCCAACGTTGTCATGTATTCCGTGAGTACTCCCTTCAAATCGTGGTTAATATCCCAGCGCCTGATCCTGTTCTGGCCATTGGCAAGTGTAATTGTTTCAAGGTAATAGCCAGTATCACTCCAATAGTAGGGTTTGATATTGAGCTTGGAATGTTCACCGGTCTTGATTTGGAGATTTGCCATCACCATCCAGTCCTCAAACGTATTCCGATTGTAACCGTAATAATCGTAGCTGTTGGAATCTGAGCTGTAATCGGTTGTATAGCAATTGCCAAGATTGCTGATTTGCGCATACGTGAATGGCTTGTAGGTTGCGATATCGCCCTTGCTGTAGGTGATAAAAGTTTCGAGCGTTACCCGATCGCTGAACGTTTTTGACACTCCTGCCATAACGTTGTTTCTCTGACTCTCGCCATCGCCTTTCCACTTATCGGCTGCGCTGTCGGAAAATGAGACGAAGCTTTTAATATTGCCGGAAAGTGTTCCGCTATCGACACGCACAAAAGTGCGGTGAAACATATCGCTGCCGATACCTTGCTTCACCAGCACACCAAAATTCTCTTCAGGACGACGAATTTCGATGTTGATTTTACCACCAACATCAGCAAGACCAAGGCCAGCATACGCGGGCATAACACCGGTATAAATATTGATATTGCTGAAATTTTCGAGATCATAGATGGTTGCACCTCCACCAGGCCGTCCGGTTACAGGAAGACCTTCAACGTTCACCGTTGTTGCCGGCACGCCACCGGATGTCGCTTCAATACCTCTGAAGCGGAACGATTCATGGTAGTTTACGATGTCGGCAAGCCCGTATGGATCAACACTCTGTTGGCTGAGCGACGGCATAAGATTAATTGCCTTATAGACGGACATCTGCGAAGGATTCAGCACTTCAGACTCCTTGCCGGTAACACTCTGCAAAATGTCACCTTTTTTCCCAGTGACCGTGATCTCCGCAGCCGTCACCATTGGCACTCCATCCGCCGAAGTATCCAAAGAGGTTTCAGCCGCCGCTGCAATTTCAGGAGCAGCAACAAGCAGAACCAGAAGCACTATTTTTTTCATTGGACTATACTTTTTCGTTATATAAAATAGGATATAACGGATATTAAAATTTTTTGGTTACCAGATATCACTTTTCGCAATAAACCTGCGCAACCATTGACGACGTTTACAGATTCGCTATATCTTGGGATATATAACGCTAAAACAAAAAAACTCCCGTTTTTTTCGGGATGAACAATTATAATAAATATAGGACTTAAAACTTATAAAATCAATATAAAACCATTTTTCGTCGAAAAAAAGATTGTAGAAAAGGATTAGTTCCTTAATTTTTATTGTAAAAGCGATTGTGCACACCAACACGACTATCACGGTCATTGCCTCTCTCCCCAACATCATATAAACCTGAACAGCCGTAAAAAATAACGAATAAGTATCACCACTCTGATCTTCCGTAAACAACGATTACTCACTGTACTGTGAATAAATTCACTGCCATAATATCGCGCATAGAATACTATAATTCACTCTATTTCCTTGAGCTTGCCCTGCCAATGAAAGGTATTAAATACTTTTTTACAATAAAAAGAGTAAAAAAAGATGACGAATCGTCGCCGAAATGTGTGCCAGTTTGATGGCAAAGCGTACGTTCGCGGTGAGCTGGTGTGTGAGGCTTCCCTTATGGCAACGGTTGTGCCAAAAGGCAAATAACACCATCATTTACGAAGCGCCCCGCCAGCACAAGCGAG
>CAIQSY010000023.1 GCA_903874585.1 uncultured Chlorobiaceae bacterium
CCCATAGCAACCAGTGTTGCAATGTCGCTCTCGATAACGGATTCTGGCAGTCGGAAGCGGGGGATTCCATAACGCATCATGCCGCCAGCCTGTGCACTTGCCTCAATAATCATTACCTCATGCCCATTGCGAAGCAGGAACCAAGCAGCCGTAAGTCCGGCTGGTCCTGAGCCAACAATCGCCACTTTTTTACCTGTTTTCGGAGCAAGTTGAGGCGTATAGCGACGAGGTTGTTCAGCATCTTTGTCCGCAGCATAACGTTTGAGAGCGCAAATTGAGACTGGTTGATCAACGCCATGCCGTCTGCATTCATCTTCGCAAGGCGCAGGGCAAATTCTGCCAAGAATACCGGCAAGTGGAATTGTCTGCTTGATAATTTCTATCGCCCGTGCATCGTCATGGTTGGCAATTGCTGCAACAAAATCGGGAATATCGCACCCTGCCGGACAAGTAATTTCGCATGGACCGAGGCAATCGCCGCTGTGATCCTGAATAATTCGCTCAAGGCTCTGGCGGCGCATCGAAGAGAGCGTTTCATTCTCAGTTTCAATAACCATCCCATCGGATACTGGTGTTTCACAGGCGGGCACAAAACGGTTTTTCCCCTTAATTTCAACAATGCACATCCAGCACGCTCCAGTCTCTTCAAGAGATTTATTGAAGCAGAGCGTTGGAATAATAATACCGGCAGCAGTTGCAGCGTCAAGAATCGAAGTTCCCGGGGCAGCGGTTATCGCTTGCTGGTTAATAGTCAGTGAAATGGAATGTATTGGCATAACAAAAAACGTTACGATTCGCTTGATTGTGAAGAGTCTGGATGAGCGAAATGCTGTTCAAGATAAAGAGCAACTTTTTCAAGATGCCACATCGGCGTGGAGGTCGCGCCACAAACGCCAACATTCTCAATGAATTTTCCATCGCTGCCGTTCAGCCAATGTTCATCAAGATCTTCGATATCTTCGATAAAGAAGCTTCGCGGATTTGCATTTTTACAAATATGGTAGAGCACCTGCCCGTTCGAGCTCTTTTTTCCCGCCACAAAAATAATGACATCGTTGGCAAGGGCAAAGTCGTGCAGCTTCTGGTTTCGGCTGGAGACCTGGCGGCAAATGGTGTCTTTGAAAACGTAACTCGGCATAGCGCGAACGCTGGTCATGGCAGCGGTGATATCAATATCGCGAATAGCCATCCATTGGTCAGTTTCTGTACCAAGTGCTTGCGCAACATAAGCTTCCAGATTTTCTTTCAGCTCATAAAAACCCGGCATATCCATTGTTGTTTGGGAAATGAGCGCCGTTTTTTTTGCAGGATCAAAACCTTCCAGCTCCGCAGCATCGCTCAGGTCAGGGTGTTTAATGATGATGGCGCTATTCTTGCACTGCCCATTAATACCGATTACTTCCGGGTGCAGCCGTTTTCCGTAAATGACAATCTGGTAGCCCAGCTCAAACAGCAATCTGGTGGTGCGCTGCAAGCGGGAGACCATGGGGCAGGTGGTGTCGGTAATCGTCAAATTGTTCTCATGCGCAATACGGTAGGTTTCGGGAGGCTCCCCATGCGCACGAATCAGAACATGCGTATTCTGTAACTGTTTAAACCCATCGTCATCCACCGTTACAAGACCCATGGCTTCAAGCCGATGCACCTCAACTTCGTTATGAACAACATCGCCAAACGAATATAATCCGCCCAGCTCCTGAAGCTTCTCTTCCGCAACATTAATGGTGCCCTGCACTCCAATGCAAAAACCTGATGATGTTCTATCAAGATGTACTTTCATGTTATTATTATTACTGTTGCTTTGTTGTCATTGTGGAACAAAGTGCCATTTTTATATAACTATTGATTATTGCCATCATCATGTGTACTTCCATTATTTTCCGCTTCAATTGCACGCAACGTTCGCTCTAATTCGCGACGAAGCTCTTCTCGGTCAGGCAAGTAAAGCTGATATTTTTGCACAAAGAGTTGACTATTCATTTGGTAAGTAGCATACTCATACAAGCAGCTCATCTTTTTGACGAGTAAGAATAATACCAATGGGAGGATTATCACCTTCGCTATTTTCTTCAGCAGCAAAGTATCCAAGGTAAAGATTCATTTGCCCAATATCGTGATGCTCAACTTCATTGATTTTTAAATCAATCAAAACAAAGCAACGTAAAATACGGTGATAGAAAACCAAGTCAACCCGATAATTGCTGTTGTTGATGGGAAGACGATATTGTCGTCCAACAAAAGTAAAACCTTTACCAAGTTCTAATAAAAAAGGTTGCAGTTGATCGCATAAACGTGTTTCAAGATCGTTTTCAGAAACAGTACACGATTCTGGTATTTTCAGAAACTCAAAAACAAAAGGATCTCGAACAATATCGGAAGGTTGTGCTATAATTTGCCCTTGTGCTGCAAGTTGTAGAATAGCCGCCTTATCTTTTCCTGCGGCTAAACGCAAAAAGAGTGATGATTTTTTCTGGCGCTGAAGTTCTCGTACACTCCATTTTTCGTTGATGGTTTGTTGCGCATAAAAACTGCGTTCCAACGTATCATCAATCTTTAACAACTCAATCCAATGTGACCAACTCAAAAGGTGCGACACTGTCGCACCTTTTGGATAGGTAAAATAAAACTGTCTGAAACGGATAATATTACTGCGGCTAAATCCTTTGCCATGACGCAACGTCAAATCACGGGATAGGCTTTCAAGTAAGGCTTTGCCATACTCAGCGCGTCTGTTTCCACCTTGCTCAAACTCTACCATGCAGTAACCAATGTGCCAGTAGGTTTCCGTGATAACTGAGTTAACAGCCTGAACGGCTTTGCACTGCCCCGACGTATAAACTTCGGAAATACGTCCAAGAAGATGTTGGTAATCAGCACTCTGTAATAGTTCTGTACTCATCGTGTCATCAATGCAGTTTATTCTGATTTGTCATCCATGTTTTTCATGATGTAACGCTTTTGCAAAGGAAATGCTATAAAACCGCCTATACAATTTTGTTACTCTCTTCTATAAGACGCTGAGCTATTGAATCCGGGTTTTGTCTGCAATCCATTATTGCGTAAACAGATACTTGATTTTCTATTTTTTCATAGTAGATTGCATATGGAAAACGCTTCGATAGCATCCAATAAAATCCAAATTTCTTTTCATGAATTCCTGCATATAACCTTAAAGAATCAATATCTGAGTATAGGCAACCCAGAAAATACTCTCCAACACCTTCTTCTTGACTTTCATAAAAATAGTAACCATCAAGTAAATCTAACTTCGCGCTATCAAAAATACGAATATTCATACAATCGAATCTCTTATTTCTTTTTTAGCGATTTCCCAATCAGTAAAACCTATTTCTTTATTATGTGCTCTTTTTTTTCTTATTGATAAAATATCACCATGCCAATTTGGTGGAGTATAGCCTGAGTCGGTTTGTGATAAATTATCCCAAACCTCTTCCATTACCTGTATTTTTTCTGACAACGTCATCTCTTGAAGTGGTAATGTTACGTACATAGCTTTATGAGAGTTATGGTTACATTAAATCTTGATGGGATATATTCCCAGAAGCTTGCAGGGATTCTTTATTTTTATTATCCAGCTCAAAATATGCGAAGCCTTCGTACATTTTGGATATAAACAGCTTTTACACCTCCACCAAATCAACATCAGGCTGTTCAGAGCCCATGAAAAGCTGGTAGAGTTTACTGAATTTTTGCGGCAGATCGCTGACCAGCAGATGTGGTACCGATGTTTTCTGTGAGCGATTGAGCATACCCGATTCCGACAGCAGCTCGCTGGTTCTCAGTGCCACAGCTTCTGCCGAATCAATAATC
>CAIQSY010000024.1 GCA_903874585.1 uncultured Chlorobiaceae bacterium
CAAAAACGCGGCAAAGCCTTGAGGAATTTCAAACGCGCCTGGAGCTGATTACGAAATTGGTTACGATACGCACTGATGCACCGATTGACTGGACGCTGAACGATCTTGCGTGTGGGGTGCCGGATCGCACAAAGTTGCTGCCGCTGCTGCAAAAGCTTGGCTTCAAATCCATCGCCGCACGAATTCCAGTGATGTTCGAATCATTTCTGCAGCATGCTGAAGATGAGGAGCTGCATCTCAACGCAACGACTGAAGTTGCCGTTGCACCAGTATCAGCATCAACGCTTCGATCGCCGCAAAGTGGCGCTGAATACACGCTTGTTGATACTGCTGAAAAGCTGCACAATCTTCTCGATTCGCTTCAAGGTGCAACGCGGATTGCTGTGGATACGGAAACCACAAGTCTTGACACCTTTGTGGCTGAACTTGCGGGAATCTCTCTTTCGGTTGAAGCAGGTAAAGCACATTTTATCTCGTTTGCGCAGAGTTCGCTTGACCTGAAAGCGACGCTTGCGCTGCTCAAACCGCTGCTTGAAAACCCATCGCTGCCAAAAAGCGGGCAAAATCTCAAGTACGATATTCTCGTTCTGAAAAAATATGGTATTGATCTTGCGCCTGTGGGCTTCGACTCAATGCTGGCAAGCTACGTCCTCAATCCTGAAGAGAAGCACAATCTCGATGACTTGGCTGCCCACTATCTCGGCTATCAAACCACGAAATTTGATGAACTTATCGGTACAGGAAAAGCGAAGCTGCATATTTTTGATGTAGTGCCAGAAAAGCTCTCAAACTACGCCTGCCAGGATGCCGACCTTGCTCTTCAGCTCGAAAATATGTTCCGCAAAAAGTTTGAAGGAGAGCCTGAGCTGCTTCAGCTTTGTGAAACAATCGAGTTTCCGCTCGTCTCTATTCTGGCGGCAATGGAGTATGCGGGAATTTGTATCGACTCGGAGCATCTGGCGCAAGCCTCAATAAAAGCGCAAAAAGAGCTGGTGCTCCTGACAGAAAAAATTTACGGCACTGCGGGATCGGAGTTTAACATCGATTCCCCAAAACAGCTTTCGCACATTCTCTTCAACGTACTTGGACTTCCAACCAGAAAAGCGACAAAAACAGGCTTTTCAACCAATGTTGAGGTACTCGAAGAGCTTGCCGCAACACACCCGATTGCCAGCGACCTGCTTGAATATCGGAGCCTCCAGAAACTGAAAGGCACGTATATCGATGCTCTTCCCAAAATGGTTAACCCGCTGACGGGACGGCTGCATACGTCGTTCAATCAGTTTATTACCGCAACCGGCAGGCTCTCATCCTCTAACCCGAATCTGCAGAACATCCCGATTCGCACGCCCCTTGGCAAGGAGATTCGCCGCGCTTTTATACCATCGTCACCCGACAAATGGCTGCTTTCGGCGGACTACTCGCAGATTGAGTTGCGGATTGCAGCGGAGATATCGGGCGACCCGCAACTCATTGAGGCATTTCGCAATCGTGAAGATATCCACACAGCAACCGCCAAGGTGATTTTCGGACTGGATGATATTACCAGCGACATGCGCCGCAAAGCCAAAGAGGTAAACTTTGGCGTGCTCTACGGTATTATGCCGTTCGGTCTTGCACGACGGCTCAATATTCCGCAGAAAGAGGCGAAAGTGATTATCGACACCTACAAAGCAAAATATCCAGGGCTTTTTGCGGCGTTGCAAAAGGTGATCGAAACCGGCAAAACCACGGGTTACGTCTCAACGCTTCTCGGACGACGCCGTTATATTGCCGACCTCAACAGCCGCAATACCAACATTCAAAAAGCGGCAGAACGGGCTGCAATGAACACCCCAATTCAGGGAACGGCAGCGGATATCATCAAATATGCTATGAAGTTATGTAGCGATCGGATGCGCAAAAAAGGGTTACATTCGGTGATGTTATTGCAAGTGCATGACGAACTGCTCTTTGAAACAAGCGACGGAGAAAAAGATGCACTCGCTCAACTAGTGGAGCAAGCCATGGTCGATGCAGCAAAAGTATGCGGACTGAAAAATGTGCCGGTTGAGGTTGCTATCGGTTCGGGAAAGAACTGGCTGGATGCCCATTAATAGCATTGACTTATAAAAAAAAGTTTTTTTATATTTGCCCAGAAATTGTATAACAAAGCATCTCGAAACAGCACACGATAAACGTGTTGAACCACTGGAACTATCGGTTTATGATACCGTCTGAATACCATAATAAAACATCTTTTTTTCCTGTCAAACATCGTACTCAAGCGTTGGTAGTGTTATGCTTGACGCTCTTCATGACACCACTCTCTTCGCCGGCAACGCTCGTCGCCGCGGGCAAGCAGTCGCTTACGCAAGCATTACACGATGCCAATAAAAATTCGATCACCGATCACATTGCCTTGAGTACAGAGCAGATTATTGAGGAGATGGTCATGCAGATCGATTTAGGACCAACTGAGTTGCGGGACAATCCTAATCCAACATCACTTGCGTCGAGCATTCCCAATATCAAGCCACTTCATGGCACTGTTACCAGTGAATTTGGTATGCGCGTCCATCCGATTTATGGTATTCCACTTTTTCATCAGGGCATTGATATTGCTGCAGACACAGGGACAAGTGTACAGACAACGGGTGATGGCATTGTTGCCTATGCAGGAACAAGCAAAGGATATGGATATGTTATAGCAATTAACCACGGATACGGCTATAAAACCATCTATGCACATCTCTCAAAACTCTTCGTGCATCAAGGGCAAAAAGTAACTCGTGGGCAACGTATCGCCCTTTCAGGAAATAGCGGCGTTTCAACAGGAGCACATTTACATTACGAAGTGCTCAAAAACAGTGAAAAAGTGAATCCTATGGTTTATTTCTTGCACGATACCAAGCCCGACACCTTTATCACAACAAAAGAGTGCGCAGAAGCATTACACGGTAATAATTCTTAAACCCATTAACTTTAACACTCTATCATGTACTGGAATTTAGACCTCGCTCGTCATATCGCAGATGCTCCATGGCCTGTTACAAAAGATGAACTCATCAACTACGCAAGCAGAACCGGCGCGCCACAACAGGTTATTGAAAACCTGCACGATCTTCCTGAAAGTGATGAACTGTATGAAACGCTTGATGAAATCTGGCCAGATTATCCTACCGATGAAGAGTTTGGTTATGATGAAGAGGATCAACTGACGTAAAACGTAACAACACCAAATCAAACGGGGAGTCATGGTTGACAAAAGCATTCATTCTTATCGCAGCTCTGCTCTTTTGTGCCATAACGGCACAAAGTAAGCCTGTTAAAGAGAAAAAAAAGCCACTCAGCTACGTCAGTGATATCCGTTTTTCTGGCAATAAAGCAATCAGTGCCGATGAACTTCGTCTTATCATCGGCACAACCAAGCAAAGCTCTTTTCTTGGACTTGGTCTTTTTGGTGGCGTTCATAAACCGTTCAGCAGTGAGGAGTTTGCCAGAGATATTGCACTGATCAAAAAGCTCTACACCTATAAAGGCTATTTTGGAACTGAGGTTGATACCGTGATTAACCGCCGAAACAGTGGTAAAACTGTCAAGCTTAACATTCATATTCGTGAAAATGCACCATCACGAATTGACTCACTCACCTATCGTGGATTAGAAAAAATCCCTGCTGACCTGACTCAAAAATATTTCAGCAAAAAATTGCTGAAACGTAATGACATTTTTTTGGTTGAAAAGCTGATTGAAGAGCGTGATCGATCACTCTCGTTTTTCAAAGAGAATGGATTCGCATTTTTCCATGAAGACAGCATCCGCATTAAGGTGGATACGGTTGGCACACATGCTGGCATACACTTCAATATGCAGTTGCCTGCGCGGTTAACCTATGGACCAATCCATGTGGTTGTTCAGCAACGTGAAAAAACGAACAGCACAAAACCTCAACAAAAAAAAACATTCACCAAAGAGAATATCAGTGGTGAAATTATTGGCAAGCAAAAAATTTCCACAAAGCTTCTTACTTCCGCGATTGCATTTCGACCTGGGAATGTTACCCAACAGAGCCTTGAACAGCGCACCCTGCAAAATTTGGGTGCAACAAATATTTTTTCATCAATGTATCTCACCAGCGACTCCGTACGTGCTGGTGAAGTCTATACAACCATCAACCTTGAAACGGCACCAAAACATCAGATAGAGCCAAAAATTCTGCTTGATAACCGTTACGGACCTCTGTTTCTGGGAACATCGTTTGCTTATGAAAACAAGAATTTATTTGGTGGTGGTGAACAATTTCGTGCTGCTACGGAATATGGAAGACAACTCAGTTCGGACAACAGTACACTTGCCAATCTGAATTCTTCACAATATGAGTCCATCATTCCTTATGAATTCAACGTTAAAAGCAGCCTCATTTTACCAACGGTGAAAAAAGCGGGCAACTCTTATACCGTGACAACTGAATATGCGGAAACAAAACAACCTGTGCTGCTGAAGAGTAGAAGTGGTCTTATTCGCACGACGTACAACGCTCACCTTAACCCATCGACACGCATAAATTTTGACTTTTTTGAGGTTGAATGGGTTCGTAAAGATTCACTCAACGGTTTTAAGCAACTTTTTAAAACCGATCTTGCCAGCAATATTGGTGTCAATCCAGCCAATGAGACGGCGGTCAATACCGCGATTGACAGCCTGATGAGTACCCACATCAATCAAAGTTTCCGCCTTCGCCTTAACGCAACAAACCGACATCGTGCGCTGCCGGAACGCGCTATCTGGAATCTTGATATGCTGCTCGAAGAGTCGGGCAGCCTTGCTTCGCTGATTGATACCTATCTCGACAAAAAATCTTATCCAGGATTTACAGAGAATGACCCGCAAATTTTCGGGACAACCTATTCGCAATATCTCAAGGTTGAAACGGGATTAAGTTATGAAAAGAGCGTTTCGTCGCGTAGCCAGCTTGCCGTGAAAGGGCGCGTCGGGTGGATGAAGCCCTATGGAAAAGCGGAGTCAACGCCTGAAGAGCGAAGGTTTTATGCTGGCGGCTCGACCAGTATGAGAGGCTGGTTATTTAATACGTTGGGACCGGGCAACAGTTCAAGTAAAGCTGCCTCAAATTTTGGTGCAGATATCAAGCTGGAACTCAATATGGAGTACCGACTGAAGTTTTTCAAACTCTTCAATCAGCCATCAGGAGTGACGTTGTTTACTGATGTTGGCAATATCTGGGATAGAACCGGTCCTTACGCGTTGAGCATGAATTCTCTGACACAAGATTTTGCGCTCGACTCAGGTGTCGGGTTACGCATTGGCTCACCTATAGGACCGTTCCGTTTTGACTTTGCGTATAAACTCCGCGATCCAGCAGACGAGCATCCGTGGCAATTCTCCACATGGGACATACGCAACTTCACCTTCAATTTTGGAATTGGTGAAGCTTTTTAATTATTTGTTGATAGAATTTTTTGGAATTTTTTTACACATAAAGCACATAAAACCATGCCTGCGCCATCAACACTTCTTGCGCCATCAATTCTTTCTGCAGATTTCACCCGACTTAAAGAGTCCATCGATATTGCCACACAAGCTGGTGCTGACTGGATGCACTGCGATATCATGGATGGCAATTTTGTACCAAATATAACGTTTGGACCATTCATTGTACAAGCTATTGCCGCATGTACTTCGATGGTGATCGACACGCACTTGATGATTGCCGATCCTGACCGTTACCTTGAGGATTTCGTGAAAGCTGGCTCACACCAGATTACCGTCCATCAGGAGGCGTGCCCGCATCTGCACCGCACCATTCAGTTTATCAAAAGCCTCGGTGTTAAAGCTGGCGTATCAATTAATCCCGGAACACCCTCTTCAACGCTCGAATCGGTGCTGCCAGATCTTGATCTTGTACTGTTGATGTCGGTGAATCCGGGTTTTGGCGGACAGAAGTTTATTCCCTCTGCAGTTGGTAAAATTGCCCAACTGCATGAGATGCGTTTGAAGGTAAACCCTGCAATGGTGATTGCGGTGGACGGTGGCATAACGGAGGAGAATGCTCAGATGGTTGTATCGGCGGGTGCTGATGCTCTGATTGCGGGAACGGCATTCTTTAAATCGGCTGACCCAGCCAGTACGGCAGCAAAAATACGCGCTATGACCAGGTAAGTTCGCGAAGTTCGGGGCTGGTATGCAGCCCCTCTCCAATCAACACCGCATCAAACTCTGCCTGATTGATCAGTGCAATATCAGCAGCAGTTTTCATGCCGCTTTCAGCAACGGCAACAACATTTGATGGGATATGCGGACGAAGTGCCGCGGAAGCGTGAAGGTCAACAGAAAAGTCTTTCAAATTACGATTATTCACCCCAATAATCGTGGCACCCTGTTCGAGCGCAATATCGAGTTCCTTGCGGTCGTGCACCTCAACCAGCGCATGCAAGCCAAGATCGGCGGTAATATGCAGATAATCGCGAAGTTGCAACACATCAAGCGCAGCGACAATCAGCAACAACGCATCAGCGCCAATCAAGCGCGATTCAAAGATTTGAGCTTCATCAATAATGAACTCTTTGCGCAATACTGGTAACGGAAATAAGCGGCGAACCTGTTGCAGATACTCAATTGAACCCTGAAAAAAGAGGCGATCCGTCAGCACAGAAAAGGCTGATGCGCCAAGCTCCAGATAACGCTGTGCCATAACGACAGGATCAAAATCCTGCACAATGAGACCACGTGACGGCGAAGCTTTTTTAATTTCAGCAAGAAGCTTTACACAGTGATTTGTACGCTTTGCGCGCGTAATAGCGCCACGAAAGTCACGAATGGCATCGAGAGAATGCGCCTGCTCTTGATAACGTTGAGCAGGCTTCTCCTTGTGCAGTTGAGCAACTTCCCGCTTTTTCTCCTCCAAAATCTTGTCGAGATAGGTCATAGTGGCGAATCAATCAGCAGCAGCCATCTCGCGCAGCTCCGCTTCGAGTTCAATAATCTGCAAGATATTGTCGAGGAACCACGGATCAATGCCCGTTGCCTGATGCACCTCATCAATCGTTGCGCCAGCCTGGAACGCATAGCGAAGATAGAACATCCGGTCAGCTTTTGGAATCTTGATTTTTTCGAGAATATCCTCTTTAGCAAACTTTTTCTGCTGCTGGGTCATATCAAGCACATTCATAATGTCTTTGCCGTCGGAACCCAAGCCAGCTCGCCCGATTTCAAGCCCACGCAGTGACTTTTGCAGCGCTTCCCTAAAGTTTCTGCCAAAAGCCATCACCTCACCGACCGACTTCATCTGCACACCAAGGCGGGCATCCACATTTTTGAACTTCTCAAAATCCCAGCGAGGAATCTTGACAACACAATAGTCAATGGTTGGCTCAAAGCTTGCTGGCGTCGTTTTGGTAATATCGTTGAGAATTTCATCAAGCGTATAACCAACAGCAAGTTTTGCCGCTACCTTGGCGATAGGGAAACCGGTTGCTTTAGAGGCTAACGCCGAACTGCGCGACACACGCGGATTCATCTCAATCACCACAATTCGACCGTTAGCGGGATTAATGGCAAACTGAATATTGCTGCCACCTGTCTCCACACCAATCTCACGAATAATTCTAATCGAGGCGTCGCGAAGCTCCTGATACTGGCGGTCGGTCAACGTCTGAGCTGGCGCAACGGTGATACTGTCGCCGGTATGCACGCCCATGGGATCAACATTCTCAATTGAGCAGACGATAATAACGTTATCTGCCAGATCGCGAATCACCTCAAGCTCGTACTCTTTCCAGCCAATCAGGCACTCCTCGACCAGCACTTCGCTGATGGGGCTCTCCGAAAGTCCATGACGGACGGCATCATAATTATCGGCTTTCGTCTGAGCAAAACCGCCACCAGTACCGCCAAGCG
>CAIQSY010000025.1 GCA_903874585.1 uncultured Chlorobiaceae bacterium
ATCCATTCTCGACGAGTTTTCATAGGGAGAGACCAGACTTTTTTTTCAGCCATTCCAATTCCATCTTTAACCGGCCAATCTCTGCATAAAGCCTTTCATAACTTGCTGATGGATCAACAGGTTTCTGACCGCGCTTGGTTTCGAAAAGGGTTGGTGCCTGCTCTTGTAACTCTCTTTTCCATTGTCCGATTTGTACCGGATGAACTTCAAATTCCTGACTGATGTCGTTCACCGTCTTGGTGCTCCGAATCGCCTCAAGTGCCACCTTTGCTTTGAATGCTCCCGTGAAAATCTTTCGCTGTTTCCCATTCATCACTTGCTCCCTCTTTTGGGCAAGTTACCATCTTAAATTATTGTCCGAAAATTGGGGTCCACTATAACACGGTATCGTAGTTATGTGCCATTTTGGGCTTGACTTCTTATTTAAAAGCACAAATAAATATCTATTAATTATCTAAGTTATTCAATTTAAATACTTTGCCTCTTTAAACGCAAAACGTTAAATCTCTACATAATCATCATTTGACTGATGTATGAACGAAGCCGAAACGAGAGCTGAACTTATTGACCCGCAACTGCAAGCGAGCGGATGGGGAGTTGTAGCGGGCACAAAAGTTCTGCGCGACTATCCGATTACTGCGGGCAGGATTCAGACTGGTAGCCGCCGAGGTAAATCGCTGACGGCTGATTACGTACTTGTGTATCGAGGCAGAAAGCTGGCGGTGATAGAGGCTAAAAGCAGTGACCTTGTGGTTGGCGAAGGGGTGGCGCAGGCGAAGAATTATGCTGAAAAACTTGCGTTTGCCACGAATGGGCGGGAGATTTATCAGATTTGCATGAAAAGTGGCGCCGAAACACTGATTGATGTTTTTCCAACGCCGGAGGAGCTGTGGCTGAAGTCTTTTGCAAAACCGAATCGCTGGGAAGAGCATTTCAACAGTGTTCCTTTTGAGGAGATTGGTGGCACTAAAACGGTGCGTTATTATCAGGAGCTTGCCGCCAACAAAGCGTTGGAAGCGATTGCGAACGAGAAACAGCGCGTGCTGCTGACGCTGGCAACCGGCACGGGCAAAACGTTCATAGCTTTTCAGATTGTCTGGAAACTTTTTCAGAGCTGATGGAACCTCAATCGTGATGGCAAGCGTCGACCTCGGGTGCTTTTTCTTGCCAATCAGGCAATGAACGATTTCTCCCCCTTTCCTGCCGACATCCTTGTCCGCATCAATCCAGACGAAATGCGTAAGCAGGGACGTGTGCCAACCAACGGCAGCATCTTTTTTACCATCTTTCCAACTTTTATGACCGGTAAGGAGAATACCCCTTCTTTGGCAATTATCCTCCCGACTATTTCGACCTCATTATTATTGATGAGTGCCACCGTGGTGGCGCCAATAACGAAGGCAACTGGCGTGCTATTCTCGAATATTTTGCTCCAGCAGTGCAGATTAATTTGACGGCGACGCCAAAACGTACCGACAATGCCGATACGTACGCCTATTTTGGGGAGCCGGTTTTTATCTACTCGCTGAGCGATGGTATCAGCGACGGTTTTCTTACGCCGTTCCGCGTCAAGCGCATCAAGACTACGCTTGACGATTACATCTACACGTCAGACGATCAGGTTATTGAAGGTGAGGTGGAGGCGGGAAAGCTCTATACCGAACCCGACTTCAACCGCACCATCGAAATTATGGCGCATGAAGCCAAACGAGTCCAGATTTTGCTGGCAAACATTAAACCGCAGGAGAAGACGATTGTTTTCTGTGCCAATCAACCTCATGCGGCACTGATTCGTGACCTTATCAACCAGTACAAAAGCAGCACCTCGTCGAACTATTGTGTGCGAGTGACAGCCAATGATGGTAAGCTGGGCGAACAGTATCTGGAAGATTTTCAGGATAATGATAAAACAATTCCGACGGTGCTGACGACGTCACAAAAGCTCTCCACGGGCGTTAATGCGCGAAATGTGCGCAACATCGTGCTGTTGCGCCCGATCAACAGCATCATCGAGTTCAAGCAGATTATCGGGCGTGGTACACGGCTTTTTGACGGCAAAGAGTATTTCACCATCTACGATTTTGTTGATGCTTGCCACCATTTCCGTGATGTGGAGTGGGATGGTGAACCGGTTGACCAGACCACGATAACGGAGGATGATGCGCAAGCGTGTATCCAAGACGAGTCGTTGCCATACATCGAGCAACCCCATCGGGATCTTCAGAAAAACCATCCAATGAACCTCGCACAACGCTGAAGATAAAGCTGAGTGATGGCAAAGAGCGTGAAATTCAGCACACCGTTGCAACGTCGTTCTGGAATGCTGACGGTCAAGTTATCTCCGCACAGGAGTTCATACAGGGATTGTTTGGCGCGCTGTTGCCGGAGTGTTTCAAGAGTGAGGAGGAGCTGCGAGCGTTGTGGTCGAATCCGCAAACACGTAAAGCTATGCTTGCAAAGCTTGCCGAAGCTGGCTTTGGCAAAGGTGAGCTTGATCAGGAGAAGTTGCCGCACCTTTTGCATCTTAAATATCAGGCTCTGCCCGATGCTACGGCGGCTCTTGGCACGACAGAGCAAATTCTTGCCACCTTCACCGAGTTTCAGAAATTTCTCTATCGGCGACCAGCGGCATGAGGCAGTTTCGTGTTTAAGTGCCTTCCAGTAAAGTAATTCAGTTCAAGAATATCGCCGAGCTTCTTCACCTCTCACCCTTGTGGCATTTGTTAAATTCAACCAGTGTCGAGTCATGCGTGAAAAGTCGTATAGGTTTATTTCTCTAATTTTCTATAAAGTATTTTACTAAATACAGATAACAGGTTACCACCAGTCTTAATAACCATAATTCAACGGTCTCTTTAAGCATGACTCGACACTATACTTTTGACAGAACGTTTTCTCTCAGTTTTGACTCTCAAGAATTCATTAACAGTTTCGACTATCGCTATTTCAGGTTACCCCATTGCTATGGGCGAGGCATTGTCAATTGAAAAGCTTCGTAAAACGTAACGTTTGTTTACACTTTACCGCTTGCCTTCAGCAGCTTGCGGCGCTCCTCAGGTGTGAGTGATGCATAACCTTGCGCCGAAATTTTATCGAGAATGGCATCTATTTCCGCTTCTGAGACTGATGGCGGTGGTGCCACTTTGTTTTGTGTATGAAGTCGTGGAGCGCTTCTTTTTTTCAGCAGATCATTAACTTTTTCGCGCACATCCGAAATTGTTTCTGAAAGAGAAAAATTGGCGAAATCGGCTCTTTTAATCGAGATGTAGAGAAACCCGATCAACATGCCGCCGAGGTGCGCAAAGTGCGCAATATTGCTGCCACTACCCATCGAACGGCTGCCAAATCCGGAGATAAATTCGATAAGTGCATATCCTGCAATAAAATACTTTGCCTTGACGGGAAAGAGGAAATAGAGAAAAATGTAGCGGTTTGGAAACATCATCCCGAACGCAAGCAAAACGCCGTAAATCGCGCCCGATGCGCCAACGGTCGGGTAGAGACTGCCCATGGTTGCCAGCAGGTTGATGATTGCCGCACCAATACCGCACACAAAATAGTAGATGTTGAACTGCTTTGTGCCCCAGTGGTTCTCAATTTCTGCGCCAAACATCCAGAGCGCAAACATGTTGAAAAAGAGGTGTGTCATTCCCCCGTGCAGAAACATGTAGGTCACTGGTTGCCAGATTCTGAACTGTGGCGAGCCAATGGGCCACAATGAGCCAAATTCAGAAAGAGTGCCACCAAAAGGAGTCAACTGAAGCAGAAAAACCGCAACATTGATAAGAATAATCGTCTTAATAGCCGGGGGCATAACTTGAAAACCCCCGGGGCTGTATGGTTGGGAATGGTTCATTTCCTCTGGTATAGTTTCTCTTTAATCGTTGAGCGCAGAAATTCCCGGCAGATCCTTGCCTTCAAGGAATTCAAGGCTTGCGCCGCCGCCGGTGGAGATGTGCGTCATCTCGCTTGCCAAACCAGCTTTTGCGATTGCTGCCGCTGAGTCGCCTCCGCCGATAATGGTTGTTGCGCCTTTTGCGGTTGCATCAGCAAGAGCCTGCGCAACAGCCATGGTGCCGGCTGCAAAATTATCAATTTCAAACACACCCATTGGTCCGTTCCATAGCACGGTGCGTGCGGAGAGAATCTCCTGGCGATAAAGCTCAGCAGTTTCCGGTCCAATATCAACGCCAATCATATCAGCAGGCATGTTGGTAATTTTATCGGCATAAGAGTCAACATCGGCTGAAACGGCTGGCGCAAGAACCACATCTGTTGGCAACAGCAGTTTAATACCTTTACTTTTTGCCTGTTCGAGAATTTCAAGAGCGAGTTCGATTTTGCTCTCTTCAACAAGCGATTTCCCAACTTCATAGCCTTGAGCTTTAAAGAAGGTGAACACCATCGCACCACCAATCAGCACGGTATCAACCTTTTTAAAGAGGTTCTCAAGAACATCAATTTTTCCTGATATTTTTGATCCGCCAAGAATAGCAACAAATGGACGTTCCGGTTCCTGCAGCGCTTTGCCTAAGTAGAGCAGTTCGCGCTCAATTAAAAATCCTGCGACGGCGGTCTGCACATAATGGGTAATTCCCTCTGTTGAGGCGTGAGCACGGTGGGCGGTACCAAAAGCATCGTTCACATATACTTCGCCAAGTGAAGCAAGCTCTTTTGAGAAATCAGGATCATTTGCCTCTTCCTCAGCATGGAAGCGGAGATTTTCAAGCAACAGCACTTCGCCATCCTGCATGGCAAGCACCTGCTGCATCACCTCAGTGCCAACACAATCTTTCGCCATCGTCACTGGCGAGTCGATTAACTCAGCAAGCCGAGCGGCTACGGGAGCCAGCGAATACTCCATATTGACTTTACCTTTTGGTCTGCCGAGGTGCGACATTAAAATCAGGCGGCCACCATCTTCAAGCACTTTTTTGATTGATGGGAGTGACTCAACAATTCGTTTGTCGTCGGTAATTTTTTTGTTCTCATCAAGCGGCACATTGAAATCAACACGCATAAGTACCCGTTTACCTTGGGTTGATATGTCCGACAAGCTTTTTTTCTGCATTGCTTCTGTGATTGGTTAAAAAAGTACTGGTTTCAATAATGCTTATAATAGGAAATATAATCAACACGCTGAAGAGACGGATGTTTGGTATTCTCTATTTTCAGTGCATCAGTTGCTACGAGCGTTTCTATATTTGGCAATATTGCGGGCATGCTCTGCCAGTGATGCCGCAAAATAGTGCCCTCCTTTGCCTGTTGCAACAAAGTAGAGAAATTGCGTCTCGGCAGGATGAAGCACCGCGAGAATTGAGGCTTCGCCAGGGTTACAGATGGGACCAGGTGGCAAGCCCTTATGGCGATAGGTGTTGTAGGGCGAATCTGCCGTCAGGTCTTTGTAGTAGAGCCGTCGAGCGGTGCCGCCAAGCGCGTACTGCACCGTTGGGTCGGCTTGCAGGCGCATCCCTTTTTGCAATCGGTTCAGATAAACGCTTGCCACAAAAGGTTTTTCAGCATTCAGCGGCGTCTCCGCTTCCACAATGGATGCCATTGTCAATAATTCGGTGGTTGTTAATCCTTGCCGTGCCGCAACATTGTTAAGGCTCTCGGTATAAAAGTGCTTGAATCGCCCGATAAGAAATCCCGCTGCCTCTTCTGGCGTGCTCGCCCAGGCGAAGTTGTAGGTGCCCGGAAACAGGTAGCCTTCAGCATTCCGGGCGTTAATTCCATGCTTTGCAAGCAGCTTCTGGTCTGATGCCGCCGCCATGAATGCCGTAGAATCCATATCAAGTTTTCGCGATAATATCTTCGCGACATGGGTGAGGTCAAGCCCTTCCGGCAGGGTAACGCGCACCTCATCCTGCGGGTGGCTGTGCAGGTAAAACATCAGTCCGAAGTTCGACATCCCCGGTGGTATAACGTATCGCCCGGGTTTGATGTGCCGCACTCTTGGCACAATGCTCGCTGTTACCAGCGTTGGCCATGCTTGGTGAATAGTGCCGTTGCGCTGCATTTCAGCAAGTATGGTTCTAAATCCCATGCCGCGATGCACAATCAAGCGAGTAGTTTTTGTGGAGGTGTTGCTGCCCGGCAGAAAAAGGAATGCAAGCAACGCCAAAAGAGCAGTAACCCCTGTACCAAGCAAAAGTGGGTTAGCGCGACGATGGCGATGATTTTTTTTGGATGTCATAATGCTTGGAGAACTGTTCAGGTAGTCTGGCTGCCCTGCTGCTTGTTTTTCCACTCATGCTGAAAGAGGCGGCTCTCTTCAATAATGCAGCGATAGATTTTTTCAAGCGCATCAGCTTTCAACGGCGAATCAGCATGGTTCAGCACATTGTGCAGCACCACTTTTTCTCGTTCAGGCTGCAGCACCTCTTCGCCGATTCGCAACTTTAAAGCGCTGATATTCTGGGCACAATCCAACCGTTCACAAAGAAGCATCGAGAGTTGCTGATCAATGGCATCAATTTTTTTTCTCCATTCGTCAAGTTCTTTCCAGTGCTCTGTTTTGTTCTCGATGCTGTCGGACATCATGATGACGGTGGTTAAAAGTGTGTAAAAAATTTCTCTTTTGCGTTTACTCTCTTATAGTAACGCTTTTTACCGTTGTGTTCAACGAATTTACGTTCTCTGTGTACGGCTCAATCCGTCGGAATGCTCTTGCTTTCGTGAGGTTCAGCGTGCGTAAAATACGTATCAAACCACACTGTTAAAAATAGCCAACTATTTTTTTAGTGCATCCTTTTTTTATACATTTTCCAGTGGCAAAAAATGGTAAAAAATGGAGCTTGATTCCTTATCCAGCTCTTTTTTTTACAGCCTCAAGCAGGGTAAAGGGTGGAACGGGTGGAATTATCTCCATAATGCTGGTGCACAGGAAACACGACCAATGGCTGGGTTTATAGGAAAAGAGCGACATGCCGTTGACGAAAAGGGTCGGTTGATGATTCCTGTCAAGTTTCGTCGGAAGTTTGGGCAGAGTCTCTCTTCACCCCTCGATGAAGCCTCTTGTGAGCATATCGATTCACTGTGTATAATAAAGACGCCCGATCGTTCGCTTGAGCTGTATGAGCCATTTGTCTGGAATGATATGCGCAAAAGTATTTCGGGGTTGTCCGATTTTAACCCGGAAGAGCGTTTGCTGAAAATGTTGATGTATGAAAGCCTTGAATTGGTTGAGCTCGATCGTCAAGGAAGAGTTGCGTTGTCGCGGGAGTTTCTGGATCATGCGGGTATTTCAAAGGATGTTGTGATTATCGGTGCAGATACAAAGATGATTATTTGGGAGCCGGAGCGCCTTGCCACTCTTTTGCAGGAGAGTGCTTCACGCTTTGCATCACTTGCGGGCAGGTATTTTTAACCGACATGGTACAGGAGCGTTATCACGAACCGGTACTGGTTACCGAAGTCGTTGCCTTTCTGGCACGAAAACCCGGCATTTATGTTGATGGTACGCTTGGTGGCGGTGGTCATTCGCTGGCGCTTCTCCAGGCACTTGACGCGTCGGGTTATGCAGAACAATCGCTTTTGATTGGCATTGATCAGGATTATGCTGCGCTCTGTGAAGCAACGGGTACGCTTCACGCTTATGCCGCGCATACTGCGGTGGTGAAGGGGAATTTTCAGGATATTGATGCTCTTGTCAAGCGCGTCTGCCGTGAAAAAAGGCTTGAACCTCGTGTTGCGGGAATATTGCTTGATCTCGGCGTATCATCCTTCCAGATTGATACGGCAGAACGTGGCTTCAGCTACCTTCGTGATGGGTCGCTCGATATGCGCATGAACAGCGATGGTGAGCTTACGGCTGCTGATATTATCAACACTTATGAGGAGCAGGATTTAGCGTGGCTGTTCTGGCGATATGGTGAAGAGCCACGAAGCCGTAGCCTTGCTAAAGCGATTGTTGCCTACCGCCATAATCATGGTGCCATTAACCGGACAGTGGAGCTGGCGAACCTGATTCGCAATCATGCACATGGAGGCGAAAAGGTGATTAAAACACTCTCACGAGTTTTTCAGGCACTGCGTATTGAGGTGAACAGTGAGCTTGATGTGCTTCGTCAGGCGCTTGATGGGGCTCTCCGTTGTCTTGACGCACACGGTCGTCTGGCGGTTATCAGCTACCACTCGCTTGAAGACCGGATTGTTAAAACGCTTTTTGCTGAAAAAGCGAAAAGTGATTGGGGACCGAAAGGTGTCGGGTTGCGGGAGCCGCTTACCTATGGCGATATTGCTCTGATTACCCGGAAGCCATTGAGCGCGACACCGCAGGAGATAGCGTTAAACTCCCGAGCGCGAAGTGCGAAATTGAGAGTTATTGAAAAAATGCCTTCACGGAGTTTGTAAGTGAAAAATAATAAAGCAATTGAAAAGTTTGGACGGCTTGCAAAGCGTTTCAAAAGCGCTGTAATCGGTTCCCGTAAACCGGTTGCTTCTCCTCAATTTGTTGAGGTGAAAGAGTCGGATCCCGTGGTCAATGTTGCTGGTACTCTGCCCGTTGATTCGGCTGTAAAAACGTTAAAGTTTGATGTCGCCACATTGCTGCAGCCAAAAACATTTCTTTATCTGCTTGTTATCACGATTATTTTTCTTGCTCAAACGTATAATACCCTTGCGATTATCAACCTTGCCCGTGAAAGTGAGCAGCTTCGGGAGAAGATTATGATGGTCTCCAGCGTGGTGACGTCGCAAGAGCTGAAAGTGCATGAATTGCACAGCATTCATAATATTTCACAAGATGCGTTACTGCTTGGACTTGAACCATCAACAGTGCCAGCGGTTGAATTGTCAACAGAGAAGTGAGCAACAGATTGATACCACGATGAGCTATGAGTAATCAGCATCATAATATTCTGCCGGACGATAAAGAGTTTGGTAAACGACTGGGACTTGCGGTCTTCGGGTTTTCCATGTTTATTGCTGCAATTATTGGAATGTTGCTCAATATTCAGGTGGTTAATGTCACCAAATACAAGCAGAAAGCGGCGAAACAGTATGAGCGTGTTGTTACTGAAGTGGCGCAGCGAGGCGTTATTCTCGACCGCCATTCGCGCATGCTGGCGGAGAGTATTGAGTCGATTGCCTTTTATGCCGATCCTGTAAAAGTTCGTCATACACCGTTATTTGATGAACAAGAGAAGCCAGTGATCGATAAACAAACCAAAAAGCAGAAAACCTACGATAATACGGCAGCGGTAGCAACGCTCTTTGCTAAACATTTGGGGCGCAATCGGCAGGAGATTCTTAAAGAGTTGCGGATAAAGAGAGGTGTTGCGGTGCTTGGGCGGAAAATTCCTGTTGCACAAGCTCTGCCATTGATGCAGAACAAGCCTCATGGCACTTGGTTCGATAAAGAGCAGCAGCGCTATTATCTCAACGTTGCAGCGCAGTTGATTGGTTCGACCGATAGTAAAAACGAGGGAAGCAGCGGTCTTGAGATGCAATTGAATAAAGAGCTGAAGGGGCGCGATGGTACACGCATTTTTCAGCGTAATGCTACCGGAGTTCGTTATCCGGCGCCCGATGCGCAGCAGCAGAGTGCTATACCCGGCAATACCGTGCAGTTGACCATTGATGGCGATATTCAAAGTATTGTGGAAGATGAACTTGCAAAAGCAGTAACAACGTTTCAAGCTGAAGCGGCATCAAGTATTGTGATGGATGTGCGCACCGGCGAAATTCTGGCAATGGCGAACAATCCCACATTTGACCTTAATCGCCGTGCTACATGGAAGCCTGAGCTGGCGCGTAATCGTGCCGTTACCGACAGCTATGAGCCAGGCTCAACCTTCAAGCTGATTATGGCTGCCGCCGCAACCGATATTCTCAAAAGAAAATCTCAGGATATGGTCTTTGGCTATAATGGTCTTTTGCCGCTCTACAACCTTAAAATAAAAGACCATGAGCCTTACGGCAATATTACGTTCCAGAAAGCTATTATGGTTTCAAGCAATGTGATTGCTGCAAAAACCGCTATGTCCGTCGGAAGGGAGAATTTTAATGCCTATACCCGTAATTTTGGATTTGGTAAACGCACAGGCGTTGGTCTGCTTGGCGAGTCTTCAGGCAGGGTTCGCTCTCTTGCCAATTGGGATAGAACAACATTGCCATGGATGGGATTTGGCTATCAGGTGATGGCAACGCCGCTGCAGACGCTGCAGTCCTATGCCGCAATCGCCAATGATGGCGAGCTGATGCGCCCCTACATTATCAAAAAAATTGTTGATGCTGACGGCAAGGTTGTTCGCGAAACCGTGCCCGAAAAAGTACGACGAGTTGTTTCGGTTGAAACTGCGCGTTATCTCGGTAAGGAGTATTTTAAAGCGGTTGTTGATAGTGGTACCGCTAAAAATGCAGCACTGCCCGGCATCAGTGTTGCTGGTAAAACTGGTACAGCTCGCCGTGCAGCAGGTGGTTCGTACGTCAATCCTGTCTATGTTGCATCGTTTGTGGGATATTTTCCCGTTGAAGCACCGCGCTATGCTATTATTGTGATTGTGGAACGGCCACAAGGCGCGTATTACGCGGCGGCTGTTGCTGCTCCTGTTTTTGCCGGAATTGCTACGCGCATGATTGCCTGTTCGGAGGAGTTGCAGAAAAATCTTGCCGTTCCCTCTCCCGAACAAAAGGCACTCGAAGCGGTTGCCACCGTTGCTGTTCCACAACTTAAAGGGTTGACAGGGCGTGAAGCGCAGCGCTTGCTGAAATGGCTGCAGCTCGATCTTGATTATTCTGGTAATTTTAATGGTGTTGTCGTCAACCAGAGCATTGCGCCAGGCAGTATGGTGCAGAGAGAACGAGTGATTAAAGTTGCATTGACTTCCGATAACATGAATAAAGCCGGATTATGACGCTGTCACTGAAAAGCTCTTCCCAGCATTCACTGCGTTGCAAGGCGCTGCTTGCCGCTGTGGCACCGCTCGCCGTTGCGGGAGATGGCTGTGGTGATGCTCTTGTGCGACATATCACCATTGATTCGCGTGAAGTGCAACCGGGTTCGCTCTTTGTGGCGATTCGTGGCTACGCTACTGATGGTCATCGCTTTATCGGCAGTGCCGTCGAGCGAGGTGCTGTTGCGGTGATTTGCGAAGAGTTGCCGCCAGACATCGCTTCATCCTGCCTCTATCTCAAGGTTGCTGATGCTCGTAAAGCGCTTGCTGACACGGCAAAACTCTTTTACAGGAACGTCTCTGATCAATTGATGCTTATCGGCGTAACGGGCACGAATGGCAAAACGACCACCGCAAAGCTCATTACCGCCATGCTCAATGCGAACGGTATTTCTGCGGGTTACATTGGCACCAATCTTTGCCAGATTGGCGAGCAGCATATTCAGCTTGAGCGCACAACGCCCGAAGCTCACGAACTGCATCTTCTTTTCAGTGCGATGGCTGAGGCTGGCTGTAAAGCGGTGGTGATGGAGGTTTCGTCCCATGCACTGGTGTTGCAGCGCGTTTACGGCTTGCGTTTTCAGTCAGTAATTTTTACCAACTTGACGCTGGATCATCTCGATTTTCACCTCTCCATGGAGGAGTATGCGGCGGCAAAGCAGCTCTTGTTTGACCAGCTTGCGCCGGAGGGATTTGCAGTTTTCAACAGTGATGATCCCGCGGCTGTTCAGATGGCAGAACGAGTTACGCCTGAAAAAATATATTGCTGTACCTTACAACGCGATTATCATTCCATCCATCACTCCATACCTCAATGCAGCCATCATGTTGAGGCAGATATTCTTGCAAGCAGCATTTCGTCAAGCAGCGTTGACCTTCATTTTCCCAAGCAGATTGTGCCGATGCAGGTTGGTTTACCGGGGAGGTTTAATGTGATGAATGTGCTTGAAGCTGCCACGGTTGGCTTTGGACTTGGGCTTGCTCCCGAAAAGATATCTCAATCGCTTGCGGCAATCTCTGCTGTTGATGGGCGTATGGAGCGCGTTGGCGATGGAAGCCACGGCTATTCGGTGTTTGTTGATTATGCCCACACGCCTGATGCTCTTTACAAAGCGCTCGATACCTTACGGAGGCTTAAACCATCAACCTCCCGATTGGTTGTTGTCTTTGGGTGCGGCGGAAATCGCGACCACGCCAAACGCCCTGAAATGGGGCGCATTGCTGCGGAACTTGCCGATGAGGTTCTTGTAACCTCCGATAATCCGCGTGATGAAAATCCCGAAACAATTCTTGACGATATAGTCTCGGGAATAACGGGGACAAATTATACGAGAATAAGCAATCGTGCAGAGGCAATTTGCCATGCAGTCACGCTGCTTCAGGCGGGTGATGTGCTGCTTGTTGCCGGTAAAGGGCATGAGCGCTATCAGGAGATTGCCGGTAAGAAATATCACTTTTCAGATCAAGAGATTTTGAGAAACAGTATGCAGCATAAGAGTGCCGGCATTTCGGCGAAGGAGCACAATTGCCAGTAACTGGTGTTTTAACGATCAACGATATTGGTGAATTTGGAGAGGTTGTGTTCTCCACCATAACAGCGCCACCGCTTGAAATCGTTGAGCCAAATGTGGCGATTGATTCACGCGAGATTACTGAAGGCGGCATATTTATCGCCCTCAAAGGCGAACGTACGGATGGGCACCGCTATATCGACGCGGTGTTTCAGCAGGGAGCATGTTGGGCAATGGTGAATCGTGCGTGGTACGAGGCGGCGGGTTCGCCAGAGCCACCTGCGGGGAAAGGCTTTATTATTACAACCGATACGGTGCTTGGTTTGCAGCGTCTTGCCTCCATGTATCGCAACACTTTTTCCATTCCTGTGGTCGCGATTGGCGGCAGTAATGGCAAAACCACCACGAAAGAGATGGTGGCAGCAGTGCTTGGCTCCGCATTTATGGTGACGATGAGTCAGGGTAATCGTAATAACCACATCGGCGTTCCCCTGACGCTTTTGCAGCTTCGGCGCGAAAGTAGTATTGCGGTTGTTGAAGTCGGCATTAACCATCCCGATGAAATGGCAGAGCTTGCGGCTTTGGTTCGTCCAACTCACGCACTGCTCACCAACATTGGGCATGAACATCTCGAATTTCTCATTGATCTTCATGGAGTTGCGGCGGCAGAGCTTCAGCTTTTTGATTATCTCCAGGCAAATGGAGGTACGGCGTTTATCAACCTTGATGATGAGCGGATTACAGCGGCAGCCACAACGTTTTCAGTACAAGAGGGTTACGCCTCATCACAACAGCCTGGTGCCTTATGCTGGGCAGAGTCAGTTTCGGTCGAGCGCGATGGTCGCCTTACGTTTTTGTTAGCAACCGAAAAGGCAACCGAAAAAGTTACTCTTAATTTTACGGGAAAGCATAATGGTATCAATGCGGTTGCCGCTGCAGCGGTTGGTCTGCATTTTGGCTTGCCATTATCCCTTATTCGCAAAGGGCTTGAAGCTCTTCTCCCTGTCGCTGGCTGGAAGCGGCTTGAGGTGATGGACGCCGCCGGCTTGCGTATTCTCAACGATACCTACAACGCCAATTCCGATTCCATGCGCCTTGCCATTGATGCGCTTTGCGATATGCCGTGCGATGGTCGCCGAGTTGCGGTATTGGCGGATATGCTGGAGCTTGGTGTTGCCGGTGATGTTGAACATAAACAAATTGGCGAGTATCTTCGCCAGCATCCAGTTGATAGACTCTTTACCTTCGGAGAAAAAGCAGAGCTGATCTGTCGGCAGTGCCCTGACATTTGTCGTTGCCATGTTGATAGCCACGATGCGCTGCTCCATGCGTTGCTTGGCGAGCTTTGTGATGGTGACGCGGTGCTGTTTAAAGGCTCACGAGGCATGAAGCTGGAGCAAGTTGTTGAGGCGCTGGTGAACGCAAAAACTATAACCCAAGAGGGATAACGTATGATTTATTATCTACTAAAGTATATCAATGATATTTATCATTTTCCGGCGCTTCGTGTTATCGATTATCTCACCTTTCGGGCGAGTGCTGTTGCAATTACCGCGTTGCTGATCACTATTGTCGCGGGTCCGGCATTTATCAACTACCTGAAATCGCGCGTTATCGAGCCAATCAAAGAGGAGGCGCCGCCGGAGCATAAAAAGAAGAAACAGGTACCAACCATGGGTGGCGTGCTCATTATCTTTTCCATTGAGATGTCGGTGCTGCTCTGGTCGAAATTTACCGATCCACACGTCTGGCTTATCATGCTTGCCGTGCTCTGGATGGGCGTTATTGGCTTTATTGATGATTACAGTAAAGTGGTTCTGAAGGTTAAGGGCGGTCTTTCGGCGCGTTACAAACTTATCGGGCAGGTGACGCTTGGTTTGGTGATTGGTACCTACACGTGGCTCGATCCCGCTTTTTCTGTGCTGCTCTCCTCAACGGCGGTGCCTTTTTTTAAGCATCTCACCATTGATTACGGCATTTTCTATATCCCGATGGTCATCTTTATTATCACGGCAGTTTCAAATGCGGTGAATCTTACCGATGGTCTTGATGGTCTTGCTGCCGGAAGTTCGGCTATTGTTTTTATAGGTCTTGCGGGCTTTGCATACCTTGCTGGTAATGCGGTTTATGCGGTCTATCTCAACATTCCCTTTATTCCGGGTGGTGGTGAGGTGGCGGTTGTCAGCATGGCAATTGTGATGTCGTGCGTCGGCTTTTTGTGGTTCAACACCAACCCGGCAGAGGTCTTTATGGGCGATACAGGCTCTCTTGCGCTTGGCAGTGCGATAGCTGTTATTGCGCTGCTCATCAAACAAGAGCTGCTTTTGCCGCTCATGGCAGGCGTTTTTGTGCTTGAAACGCTCTCGGTGTCATTGCAGGTGCTCTACTTCAAGTACACGCGTATGATGACCGGCGAGGGTAAACGTATTTTTTTGATGGCTCCACTCCATCACCATTTTCAGTTGAAAGGGTGGCCTGAACAGAAAATTGTTATCAGGTTCTGGATTTTGACGATTCTCTTTTTTCTCGCCAGTCTTATGACCCTGAAACTCAGATAAGAACTTATGGATATCAAGGGTAAAAAAATATCGGTCATTGGCGCGGGCAAAAGCGGAATTGCGGCTGCGGAGTTGCTCGTTCGCCAGGGAGCATCAGTGCTGGTGAGCGACATTGGCAGTATTAATGAGCTAACGCGCGTGCATCTTCAGGAGTTGCAGATTCACTATGAAGAGTGTGGTCATACCGAGAGCGTTTATGATGCCGATTTCTGTGTACTGAGTCCCGGTATTCCGCCGCATGTGCCTGTGGTACAAGCCATGCAGTCGCGCGGCATTCCTCTCTACAGCGAAATTGAGATTGCAAGTCGCTTTTGTCGCGCTCGAATTGTCGGCATTACCGGCACCGATGGCAAAACGACGACGTCCACCATCGTCCATCGCCTTTGCGAAGAGGATGGTCGCCGCAACGGTTATCGTTCGTTCAGCGTCGGTAATATCGGTATCCCCTTCTCCTCCATGGTGATGGAGATGCACGAAGGTGATGTTGCTGTTGTTGAATTAAGTAGTTACCAGCTTGAGCGCTCCCCAACCTTTCGCCCTGATGTTTCGGTTATCACCAATATCACACCCGACCATCTCGACCGTTATGGCGGAGAGATGCAGCGGTATGCCGCTGCAAAATTCAGGATTTACGCTAATCAGCGTCCGCAAGATACGCTCGTCTATAATGCGGATGATGCGCTGTTGAGCGCTCATTTTACGGCGACAAGCGTCTCTTTTCCGTTCCAGCTCATTTCGTTTGGCATGGAGCCTGTTGCTGATAGATTGCGTGATAATCGTACCATTCTCCTCGATAATGAGGTGATTATCGCTCGAACAGCAGTTGGTGATGAGTCGATTATCGGCACGTCCGAGTTTTTGAAAAACAGTTTCCGTGGTCGGCATAATATCTCCAATGTGCTTGCTGCGGTTGCGGTTGCACGTGCGTTGAAAATCTCTCACGAGGCGATTGTTACGGCACTTAAAGCCTTTGAAGGCGTTGAGCATCGTCAGGAATTTGTTAAAACCATTAACGGTGTCGATTGGGTCAACGACTCAAAAGCCACCAATCTTAATGCTATGCGGCAGGCGCTTGCCTCGCTGCCGACGACAGCGGTGTTGATCGTCGGCGGAAGAGATAAAGGCAACGACTACGCAACCGTTGCTGATCTGGTGCGTGAAAAAATTACGTTCCTTATCGCTCTCGGTGAATCGTCACCAAAAATTATGGCAGCGTTTGATGGTATTGTTCCTCTTCAAATGGCAAGCTCACTGGTGGAGGCGCTTCGCTTTGCACACGAGATTGCCCTGCCGGGTCAAACTGTGCTCTTTTCGCCCGCGTGTGCCAGCTTTGATATGTTTGATAATTTTGAAGATCGCGGTCGGCAGTTTAAACAATGTGTTCATCGTCTCTAACTTATGGTGACTCCTGATTCTTCTTCGGTAACGTCAGCCACTCCAGTCACGGTACCTTTGTCGTCGCCCTCGATTGGCGAGGTCATTGCCGGCAAACTGCTGATGCTCATTGTGTTTTTGATGATGTGCATTGGCATTGTTATTGTTTACAGCAGCGGTGCCGGCTGGGCGGAGACCAAATATGCAAGCTCCGAGTATTTTCTCTGGCGTCAGCTCACCTTTGCCGTGGTGGGATGTTTTACCGTGCTGCTGGTTGCGCAGATTGATTATCATGTTTTCTGGAAAACCAGTAAGATTATTCTTTTTGCGAGTATTATCCTGCTCACGCTGCTGCTGCTGCTGAAGTTGGTTGGTATTATTTCCGGTGCTGCGCGATGGATCGGGTTTGGTCCAATTAAATTTCAGGTATCCGATTTTGCTAAATACGCCATTATCTTTCACTTCTCGCGGCTGATTACCGAAAAACAGTCGTACATCAAGGATCTGCATAACTCCTATTATCCCCTCTTAACCAACTTGATGACGGTTGTTGCCCTTGTGGCGCTTGAACCAAATTTCAGTACCGCATCGCTCATTGCCATTATTGGCTTTACTCTCATGTTTATTGGCGGTGTCAATGTTCGCTATCTTGTAACCACCTTTTCCCTGCTGCTGCCAATTGCAGCGGTGTTTGCCATTGCTGCTCCTTATCGCGTGGCGCGTTTGCTCTCATTTTTCAGCGGGGACGAAAAAGGGTTGAGCTATCAGGTTGTGCAAGCATTGATCGGGCTTGGTAATGGTGGCTTGTTTGGTCTTGGCATTGGTGCCAGCAAGCAGCGCGATCTCTATCTGCCGCTCTCCTATAACGACTTTGTTTTTGTTGTTATTGGTGAGGAGTATGGCTTTGTTGGTGCTGTGGCGGTTATCGCTCTTTTTGCGGGATTTTTTATCTGTGGAATTATTATTGCCAAACATGCGCCCGATAGTTTTGGCCGATATGTGGCAAGCGGTATCACCATTGCAATTTCGCTGTTTGCCTTTATCAATATTGCTGTAGCGTGTCATCTGCTGCCGACAACTGGCGTGGCGCTTCCCTTTATCAGCTATGGCGGTACCGCACTTCTTTTTAATTCGCTTGGAGTTGGAATTTTGATGAGTATTTCGCGATACAAGAAAAAACAGCTTCAAAAAAGTGCAACACCAGAGGTAGCTGAAAAAGGAATTGAGCGGAGCACTGAAGCGATGAGTGAAGGGAGGATTGCATGAAGGTACTCTTTGCCGGTGGCGGTACGGGTGGTCATTTATATCCGGGCATTGCTATGGCTGGAGAGCTGAAAAAGCTTGTGCCCAATGTCGGGATATCTTTCGCCGGTACAACCAGCGGTATTGAGGCAACGGAGGTTCCGCGACTTGGCTACAAGCTCCATCTCCTTCCAGTTCGCGGGTTGAAGCGTGGCAATGTGTTGGCAAATATGGTTGCCAATGTTGGCGTGCTTGCTGATTTTGCAAGGGCGCTGTGGCTTGCCATGTCGCTTGTCAAGCGTGAAGCGCCCGACGTTGTTGTCGGCACGGGTGGATTTGTCAGCGCACCGCTGCTGCTTGCGGCACAGCTCATGCGCAAAAAAACGCTCATTCAGGAGCAGAACGCTTTTCCGGGCGTAACCACCAAACTTCTCTCCGCTCTTGCCAGTGAAGTGCATCTCTCTTTTGAGGATGCGCGAAAATTTCTGCCGAAAAACTCACGAGTATTTGTCTCCGGCAATCCCGCACGTTCGTTCGAGGGTGAGGATGCCATTCGAGCGCGAACGAATTTTGGGTTGGATGCTTCTCGCCCGACGCTCCTGGTGTTTGGTGGCAGCCGTGGTGCTCGCGCCATCAACAACGCCGTGCTCAAGCATCTTCGGGAGATTATCGCTTCAGCCAACCTCATCTGGCAAACGGGCGCACTCGATTATGAGCGCATTAAAGCGCAGCTTTCGCCATCATCATCACTCTGGGTTGCGCCATATATTGAGGAGATGGGTGCAGCATACAGCGCCGCCGATCTGGTACTTTGTCGGGCAGGCGCGTCGTCTATTGCGGAGTTAACCAATCTCGGCAAACCATCTGTGCTGGTGCCTTATCCCTTTGCCACTGGCGATCATCAGCGTCACAATGCGCGTGCTTTGGTGACGAATGGAGCCGCTCTTGTGATTGAGGATGATCAACTTGGTGAGCACGTTTCATGGAACAATATTCTTGCGCTTTTGCAGAATCCCGACACCTTACGGAAAATGGGTGCAGCGTCACAGAAGCTTGCCTATCCTGATGCGGCTCACCAGCTTGCTTTACGTATTCTTGCGCTTGCACAACCACATTAATCGAGGAGCATTTATGGAACTTGGCAGAACAAAAAGCGTGCATATTGTTGGAATCGGTGGCGCTGGCATGAGCGCAATCGCAGAGTTGCTTCTGAAGTCCGGCTTTGGCGTTACAGGCTCTGACCTCTCATCAAGCGATGTTACCGATAAACTTGTTGAGCATGGTGCCGTTATTTATAAAGGGCATAGCGCCGAACAGGTTGCCTCATGCGATGTGGTTGTTTACTCCTCCGCCATAAGAGCGGACGAGAATGTTGAAATTCTTGCCGCTCAGAAAGCAGGTATTCCTGTTATCAAGCGTGATGAAATGCTGGGCGAGCTGATGCGCTATAAATATGGCATCTGCATTTCAGGTACGCACGGCAAAACCACCACAACCGCCATGATTGCCACCATGCTGATCGAAGCAGGCGAGTCGCCGACGGTGATGATTGGTGGTGTTTCGGATTACCTGAAAGGGAGTACCGTGGTTGGCGACGGAAAATTCATGGTAATTGAAGCCGATGAGTACGACCGTGCTTTCCTCAAGCTGACGCCGACCATTGCCATTGTCAACAGCCTCGAGTCGGAGCACATGGACACCTATGGTACGCTCGATGAGCTGAAGCAGGCATTTCTCACTTTTGCCAACAAAGTGCCATTTTACGGGCGCGTTATTTGCTGCGTTGACTGGCAGGAGATTCGCAAAATTATTCCCGCAATGAATCGGCGCTACACAACGTTCGGTCTTGAAGAGCCCGCCGATGTCATGGCGATTGATGTTGTTCTCGAAAAATC
>CAIQSY010000026.1 GCA_903874585.1 uncultured Chlorobiaceae bacterium
ACCAGAGGACCAACCTCCGGAATGTAGATAACATCGCCATCCTGCAGGAAACGATCCATACTTTTATCGCCATAAAGCAACATATCGTAAAGATCAATAGATACCGGGGGATTAGTACCGCGCTTTAACTGAATATTGCGCATAGTACCTGTGACCGATGGACCACCAGAGGCAAAAAGGGCGTTGAGCAAGGTACTCATGGCACTGAGGGTGTAGGTGCCTGGACGCTGTGCATGACCAAGAATATAAATCTGCACACTGCGGGTTTGGGCTATACTTGCGGTGAGTTCAAAGTTAGTATATATTCGGCTGATCGCTTTTTTAAGGTAGCCTTGCAGGTCACGATATTTGACACCGGCAACATTGACCGAACCAACACGAGGCAGATAAATTTCGCCACTGCGGTTGACCGTAACATTAACATCAATATCAACCATACCCCAGCCACGAACCTGCAACGCATCACCAGGACCAAGAATATAATCAGCATTCACTTGCGCACCACTCAGCGGCGCATAGGTGCTGGGTACATTACCAAACAAATCGCGCCCGAAGTGAGGAAGCGACGCCCCGGTAGAGTTTGCCACATAGGACTGAAAACTTCCGGCAGTTGACGAAATACCCGAAGGAGCAACCTCTGTACGCTCACCCTGAGGCTTCCCCATTTCCGTAGAACGGGCAGCATCGGAGGGTGATGTTGTCATAGATACCGGCGCCCCCATAGAAGGAGAGGTTGCAAAGGATGAACTTGCGGCACTTGACACTGTAGCACCTGAGGCACTGTCACCAGAACCGGACGAGGAGCCAGAACCCTCAGCAGCAACGAGAGAGCAAGGCAGCAACAATGCTATAACAACCAGCAAAAGAGAGAGAGAACGCATAACACGAAAAGATGACATAAAACGATAGGGAAATGATGCAATAATTAAAAGCAAAGCTGCCTTCAGTCACACACAACGAAGGTACAAATAAGAATAATGACTGAGCTTTTTATAAACAGCGTATTGTAATGTACGCAAAAAAAAAAATTCTTCCTTGAATTCTCACGTCTGTTCCCCAGAGCTGCTCAAGATCTCAACCTGCTTTTTAACCCGACGATCACGCATCATCAGAAAAACGATCAATCACTCGCAAAAACTGCTGCCCATAACGTTCCAGCTTGACCTCACCAACACCAGAGATCGACAGCAACGCCTCCGCCGTACGAGGAGAGTGTGCCGCCATATCGCGCAGGGTACGGTCGGAAAAAACCACATAGGGCGGAATGCCCTGCTCATCAGCAATCTGTTTGCGCAATGAGCGGAGCAGCTCGAAAAGCTCATGATTACCCGCCGGATTACCTTCAGCTTCAGGCGCTGCGCTCTTTGCTTTTACCGCTTTTGCTGGCGACTCGTGCACACGGACAATATCAAGCCGCTCTTCACCCTTTAAAATCCGCACCGCTTTCGGCAACAGCAGTAAGGTAGGATAAAGTCCTTCCGCTTTTGCAATAACCCCATGAGCAAGCAGTTCATCAACTAACTGACGCCAAAATTTTTTGCCGCGATCTTTGCCTACTCCATAGGTTTTCAACTTATTGTGCCCAAAATCGAGAATTCTCTTATTGGCACTGCCCATAACAACATCGACAATATGCGTTGCGCCAAACCGCTCCTCTGTGCGCACAATTGCTGAAAGCAGCATTTGCGCCTCACGCGTACAATCGACAACATCGCGCGTGCCGAGACAAATATCGCACGCATTGCAGTTATCGTGCGGATAGTGTTCACCAAAATAATCGAGCAAAGTGCGACGACGACAGACGGATGTACTTGCAAAAGAGATGACCCGCGTTAATGCGCCAAGTGCTTTGGCCCGTTCCGTTTCATCGAGCATGGAGTCGATAAAAAAGCGCACTTTATGAATATCGCCCTGCGCAAACAGCAACGTGCAGTGCGCCGGTTCACCATCGCGACCGGCACGACCGGTTTCCTGATAATAATTTTCGATGCTTTTTGGGATGTCGGCATGAATAACAAAGCGGATATTCGATTTGTCGATACCCATGCCAAAGGCGATAGTTGCCACCATAACATCAGCCTCATCGCGAATAAACGCATCCTGATTCCGCTGACGCTCGGCATCGGTCAACCCCGCGTGATAGGGAAGCGCACGAAACCCTTTAGCCTGCAGCATTGCCGCGGTGTCGTTCACATTTTTACGACTGGTGCGGTAGATGATGCCCGCTTTGCCAATACCCACTTTGCCAATACTTGCTTTGCCAATAGCCACATCCCCTTGATGGGTTTTAAGCAGCGCCACCAGTTGTGCATCGACATTATCCTTAAACCGTACATCATACATCAAGTTCGGGCGATCGAACGAGGCGCGGACAACAAGCGGAGTGCGCAGGGCGAGTTTATCGAGAATATCCTGCTGAACATGGTGCGTGGCTGTGGCGGTAAATGCGGCTATGGGGAGATGCGGGAAAAGCGTCACCAACTCCGAGAGTGAGAGGTAATCGGGGCGGAAGTCGTGACCCCATTCAGAGATGCAGTGCGCTTCGTCAATAACGACCATGCTCAATTGCACGCGAGTAAGCAATTGACGGAAATGGTCGAGCGAGAAGCGCTCGGGCGCGACATAGAGCAGGTTGAGCTGACCAGCATGAAGATCGCGCACAACCTGATCGCGCTCATCGGGGAGCTGTGAGCTGTTGAGAAACGCTGCACGAATGCCGTTGGCACGCGCACCATCAACCTGATCTTTCATTAATGCAATCAGCGGGCTGACTACCATGCAGGTGCCCGGAAGCAGGACTGCGGGTAACTGGTAGCAGAGCGATTTGCCACCGCCTGTGGGCATAACAGCAAAAACATCGCGACGGTCGAGAATGGCACGCACAACCGATTCCTGGTTGGGGCGAAACTCTCGAAAACCAAAGACTTTGCGAAGTGTATCGGAGATGGCGACGTTGGATATGGATGGAGTGCTCATGCCTTGAGTATAAGGAGAAGTGGCGGGAATTCCGCATGGGGCGGTTTGGGACTGCTTGGGACTGATGTCCAATTCTGCTTTAGCTTGAGGAAATAGTTCCGCTTTTTTGCAAGCTTGAGTTATTTCTCTATCTTTAATACATGAAAATAGAGCAAAAGGTGATAACCATGCGTACAACGAGCGAACACAACCTTCTCCTGACACTTGGACTGCTGCTATGCGGTGGCGGAGCTGTTGAGGGAGGTGCTTTTTAGTTCGTTTTCGCTATTTATTTTTACGAGAGAAAGAGAACATTTTTAAAGCCACCAATCCCTTTTCGATTGGTGGCTTTATTCATTTTATTCAATGAAATTATAATGGAGAAAAGGGGGTCTTATGATGAATTATAAAAAATATGCGCCTTATCCTGTGGTCGCAATGACTGAACGGAACTGGCCGAACAACACCATTACCCGTGCGCCAATATGGTGCAGCGTTGATTTGCGTGATGGCAATCAGGCGTTGCCGATACCGATGAGCGTTGATGAGAAGGTTGCCATGTTTCAATTGCTTGTTTCGATTGGTTTTAAAGAGATTGAAATTGGCTTTCCTTCTGCCTCAGCCACGGAATTTGCTTTTGCACGGCGCTTGATTGAGGGCAATTTGATTCCTGATGATGTGACTATTCAGGTGTTGACGCAGGCACGTGAGCACTTGATTCGCAAAACATTTGCCGCTATCAGCGGGGCGAAACATGCCATTGTGCATCTCTACAATTCGACATCGAGCTTGCAGCGCAATGTGGTGTTCCGTAAAAACAGGGAGGAGATTAAGGCGATTGCCATTGAGGGCACTGCGCTGGTGCGCCGCTTGAAAGATGAGTCGGGCAATGCCGGAATTCGGTATGAGTACAGCCCTGAGAGCTTTACGGGCACGGAGCTTGATTATGCGCTGAAGGTGTGCCATGCGGTGATGGAGACTTGGGGAGCATCGGCGGAGGATAAAATTATTCTGAATTTGCCTTCGACCGTTGAGATGTCGATGCCGAATATTTATGCTGACCGTATTGAGTGGTTCTGCCGCAACATCAACAATCGTGAGGCAGCGCTGATAAGCGTGCATGCCCATAATGACCGCGGCACAGCGGTGGCGACTGCTGAACTGGCGTTGCTTGCCGGAGCTGACCGTGTGGAGGGTGCGCTGTTTGGTAATGGCGAACGGTGTGGCAATATGGATGTAGTGACGATTGCGCTGAACCTTTTTACGCAGGGCGTTGACCCTATGCTGAATTTTTCAGATTTGCCACGCATCCGAGAAATGTATAAAAAGTGTACGCGCATGGATATTCATCAGCGCCACCCTTATGCCGGTGATCTGGTCTATACCGCATTTTCAGGCTCGCATCAGGATGCTATCAGCAAGGGGCTGAAATTGCAGCCGTCGTCGCCCAATGGATTGTGGGCTGTGCCGTATCTCCCTATTGACCCAAGTGATGTGGGGTGCAACTATGAGGCGATTGTACGTATTAACAGCCAGTCGGGGAAAGGTGGCGTGGCGTATGTGCTTGAGAAGGATTACGGTATTCAAATTCCCAAGTGGATGCAGCCTGATTTTGCAGAGGCAGTTCAGGCGGTTGCCGATATGAGTGGCGCCGAGTTGACGCCGGAGCAGATTCATGAGCTGTTTCACAAGGAGTATATTAAGCTGAAGGAGCCGTTTACCATTAAAAAGTGCCAGATACGATGGGATGACAAGGAGATTGAGCGCAATGATGAGGAAGCGACAACCATCACTTGTGTGATACAATCTGCGGATCGGGAGTTCCGTTTTGAGACGCAAGGTAATGGACCACTTGATGCTTTTGTGAAAGGACTGGTGAAGGAGAGCGGGCTGGAGTTCAGTATTGATGACTTTAATGAACATGCCATCGGGCGCAGCGCTGGAGCTCTTGCTATTGCCTATATAAAAATTGTGTGTGCTGATGGACGCATCTCTTTTGGTGCAGGTATTGACTCAAATATCAGTCTTGCCTCCATTAAGGCGACAGTGAGCGCTTTAAATAGACTTTCGTAACTCTCTTATTTTGTAATATCGATGAGGGCGGTAAGCAACGTGAAGCACTGGCTGCTGATGGTGCCAGTGCTTTTGCTGATGATTTTTTTTTCGGGGTGTGAGATGGGGAAGAAAAAGCCTGAAGAGGGAACGCTACGGGTGATAACCTCAATTATGCCCCTCTCTTATTTTGTTGAGAGAATTGGTGGTAAGCATGTGGCGGTTTCGGTGATGGTGCCGCCTGGTGGTAATCCGCACAGTTATGAGCCAACACCTCAGCAGATGGTACAAATGGGCGAGGCGAAACTGTTTGTGAAAGCGGGTTCAGGTGTGGAGTTTGAGCTTGACTGGATGTCGCGAATGATGTCGCTCAATGGTGATTTGCAGGTGTGCAATGCTTCTGAAGGGGTAGTGCTGCAACCGATAAAGCGCCGCGCGACCGTACATCAGGCTCAACATTACCACACACCGTTTGATCCGCACTTCTGGTTGACTCCGTTGAATGGTGTGCGTATAACCCGTAATGTTGAGCGGGCACTTATTGCTGCTGACCCTGTAAATGCGGCGGCATATAAGGCAAATGCGGCAATGCTGGTAGCTGAGCTTGAGGCACTGGACGGGGAGATTCGCTCTACATTTGCTGGTGTTACAAAGAAACGGTTTCTGGTGTTTCATCCAGCATGGGGATATTATGCAAGTGAATACGGTCTGGAGCAGATTGCGGTTGAGGAGGAGGGTAAGACGTTGACTCCCGCGCAGATGCAGCGGGTGATTCAACAGGCTGCCGCACACCGCATCAGCATTATTTTTGTGGCGCCACAATCCAGCGACTCACAAACAACGACCATTGCACAGGAGATTGGGGCGCACATTGGCTACGTTGATCCTCTTGCATACGATTATCAAACAAATTTACGCAATGCCACACGAGCTTTTGTTGAGAGTATGCAATGAGTATGCGCGTCATTGAATGTAACCAGCTCTCTCTTGAACTGGGCGGTTCAAGGGTGCTCGATGGAGTGACGTTTTCCGTTGAGGAGGGTGATTTTCTTGGTATTGTTGGTCCGAATGGTGGTGGCAAAACAACGCTGCTGCGAGTGATGCTTGGTATTCAGAAGCATGATTGTGGTAAGGTGAGTGTGTTTGGCAAGCCACCTGGGCATTCGCCGGAAAAGATTGGTTATGTGCCGCAGCGCCTCTTTTTTGACAGGAGTTTTCCGATGAGTGTGCGAGAGCTGGTGCTGATGGGACGGCTGCCGAAAAAGTCGCTGTTTGAACGTTATAACGCTGTTGACCGTGCTTGTGCTGATGAGGCGATACACCTTACGGGACTTGAGAGGCTGATGGAGAGGCGTATTGGCGATTTATCGGGCGGTGAACTGCAGCGTGTGCTGGTGGCGAGAGCGCTTGCTGGCAAGCCTGAGCTTCTGCTGCTTGATGAGCCGACATCGAGCATTGACCCTGAGATGAAGACGACTATTTATGACTTGATGATACGATTAAGAGGAAGCTTAACGATGGTGCTGGTGAGCCACGATACTGAGACGATACGCCATTATGTTACAAAAATGGTGAACCTGAATGTAACACTCAATCTGCTCCATGGATTTGAGAACCATTGATACCGTAAGCTATGCTGCAGGAGATTCTTGCTTTTGACTTTATGCGTAATGCTTTGCTTGCGGCGCTGCTTTCGAGCATTGCCTGCGGCATAATAGGGAGTTATGTTGTTGTTAAAAAGATTGGCTTTATCAGCGGGGGCATTGCGCATACTGCGTTTGGTGGCATTGGGCTGAGCTATTATCTGGGCATTAATCCGCTTTTTGGCATTATTCCCTTCAGCCTTGCTGCGGCTATGGCGATAGGATTGCTGGGAAAAAAAGCCAATGTGGCGGAGGATACGGCTATTGGGACGTTGTGGGCAATCGGGATGGCTGTCGGGGTGATTTTTATCGGCATTACTCCCGGCTACGCGCCTGATTTGTTCAGCTATCTGTTTGGCAATATTCTGACAGTGCCAACGTTTGATTTATGGATGATTCTACTGCTTGATTTTTTGATTGTGGTGCTGGTGTGGCTTTTTAACAAGGAGTTTCTTGCCATTTCGTTTGATGAAGAGTATGCGGAGGTTTCAGGATTGCCGACAACGGCGCTTTATTTGCTGATGCTTGCGCTTATTGCGCTGACGGTGGTGATAATGGTGCGAGTTGTAGGAATTGTGATGGTGATTGCGCTGCTGACGATTCCTGCGGCTCTTGCACGAACCTTCAGCCGAAGCCTGCCACGCATGATGTTGGTTTCTGTTTTACTTTCAGCACTGTTCAGTATTGCCGGCTTGTGGCTCTCTTTTCTGCTTGATATTGCTTCGGGAGCGACGATTATTCTTGTTGCCGGGTCAACTTTTTTTCTGGTTCATGCGTGGCGATTGCTTTTCGTGGTTTTGAAAAAACGATAATCAGGCACTTACCTGGCGTTTTTCCTGAATCATTAAAAAGAGCGCAAATGCTATACCGGGTAACCAGCCGGCGGCGGTGAGCAGACCAGCTAACATAATAGTGCCCGCTTCTTTGTTGGTAACTGCTGCAGGTGGAAGAATAAAGGCAAGAATCCAGCGACGAATATCCATTGGTCATCTCCTGTTTTTTTTGTGGAAAAAATTAAATTTACCACTAATACCAACAACAAGCAATGTAAAAACGTTACTGGCTTTACGTGGTACCACTTTTACTGATTCTCGGTATTTCTTGTTTTTTAATTCTAAAAATGTAAATTTGCTTCCCTTCATAAGATAATCCTGAGCTATAACGCTCTTGATTTTTTGAACATAAATTGAACTAACTTGCTTAAAAAAGTTCATCCCGACGTGGTTTTGGATGATGTTGATGAGTTTATTGACGAACCAAATTTCAATAACCACAATACCTCGCCTGACCCTCCAAGTCCGTATGCCGACCTTGAAAAAAAGTATCGTAAAAATCGGTTTAACAAAAGCCGAAACAAAGGGACCACAACGTATTTCAGTATAGGCGGTAATAGTGCTCAACCCCCTTCAAAAAACGCACAGGGGAGTGTACAGCAAAAGAGAAAACCAAAAAAGAAAACCTTTTCAAAATCTGCTGCTCCCAAGTCCGCTCGACCGGCTTCTGATAAACGCAAGCCATAAATGGTGCCACTTTCCATGAAAAACCCTTCTCTTTTTTTTGAACTCTTCTTAGAAGATTTGTAGCTTGCCTGATAGTATTAAAACCTTTATCACTACATTTTTTTGCCATGTTGCTCATCAATCGTTTTATCCGCCTTATTGAAAACCATGCAGAGACTCTGGCTTTGCAGTGGGTGCAGAATGTTCGGACGAATACCCTCACCGAAGGGTATGGTAAACTTTCCAAAGAGGCGCTGCACGATATTGTGTATAGTCGATTCAGAAAGCTTGGGGAGTGGATAGGCGGTAAAGAGGGGCGCGATAAGGATATTGCACTGCTGTTCCGCGACATCGGGATTGATGCGGCGAAATCTGGCTTGAAGGTGAGCGAAATGGTTTACTCATTTATGCTCGAAAGGGATCTTCTCTGGAGCTATATTCTTGATGAAGGAATTATTACAGAGGGTGTTGATTTGAATCGTGCGATTGAGTTTTCGCACCAGTTGAACTACTTCTACGAAAAAGCCATTTACTTTGCAACGGTCGGGCATGAAGGTTGCCATGTCTCTGCCGAACATGCCGCCCCGCATACTTTTTTTGATCAGATTTTTGACGGCTTCAAGCACTGGATTGTGGTGAAGTAAATCCTTTCTTTTTAAACGAACGTTCAAGTACTGCTCAGCTTGCATGATGCGCTTGCCGCAACACCTTGAGCAGTGCTTGAACGTTGTGCTCTATTTCGAGCATTTGAGTGTTTTTCGTAAGAGGATGGTAGAGTATATGATCGAGCCCATCAAGCGTGGCAGCAATGCTTGGAATAGCCTCTGGTGGTATATTGAGCTGCCTGAGAGCATCAAGCAGCTCTTTGCGTGTCAGTGCCTCTGATTTTTGTATCCCTTTTTCTGCTATTGAAGCGAAGATTTGTTGTTTCATTGCCTTAGCCTGTTCGATTGAGGTGGCTGAGGTGATGTTTTTTTGCGTTACATCTGTAGTTCCCCCCCCGTTTGATCTCTGCTTCTGGCGTAGCTTTCTGCTTAGAACAAGTGCCGCACCGATGAGCAGCGCCATGATAACGATAAGTATCATCCACCAAAGGGAGAACGTCCCATTTTGATTTTCCTGTTGTTCGCGAGACTGAAGAGCTTCTTTTGTTGGGCTGAGGGCGGGTGCGCCATTAACGGTGATGATGAGCGGTTTGGTGTGAAGCATTGTAAATGCTGCTGTTTCGGGATTAAAGACGATAAGTGAGACGGCTGGAATCTGCACACTGCCTGCTGCTTGCGGCCATGCGATAACCGTTGACGTGAGTGTACCGGATGAGAGTGACGATGCTGCGTTGAGCACCAGCTTGAGTTCTGCCGGGTTGTGCCGAACGTTGTCGGGCAGAAGCAGTGCTGGAAGTTGCAGCGTTTGAAGAGAACCGGTGCCAGCGAGTTTCAGTTGCAGTGTTATGGGTTCACCAGTCGAGAGAGTTTGTTTATCGGCAATGAGCTCAAGCGTAAAGGTGCCAACGGCTCCTGAAAAGCCCTCTGGCACGGGATCTGGGAGTGGACGCGCTTTTATTGGAATGGCGGGTGCTGCAATGGTGATGACGCCGTTGCGCGATGGAAGCGTACACTGCATACGGTAACCGGCAATGGTGACCGTTCCGCTCTGGAGTGGGACAACGGTAAATTGCTTGACCACGGCGCTTCTGAAACTTTCGCCATGTATGGTTTTTTGCGTGCTTTTTATAAAACGTGCAGGCGGGCTCTCTTTTGCCCATAGACCTTGCAGTGCAGGCGTGGACTCTTGCACAATTTTAGGAGCATCGCCTTGAAAAGAGAGCGTATAGGTTACAAGCAGTTCTTGACCTGCAAAAGGCTCTGCATTGCTGGTAACTGCAGTGAGAAATGGCTCACTCTCCTTTGGCGTAACTGGTGCGGCTGACAGAGCTGGCGACGGAATGCAAAACATGGCAAGCAGCAGCAGGATAATGGCGCGGTAACGGTGGAGTGTTAAGCTTTTTACCATAACGTTTATTTCATCAGTTCGCGAGAGCGATGTGCAGCAGCAGCAACGGCATCAATCAGAATCTGGCTGATATTCTGCTCATCCATGATTTTAAGCCCCGCCTCTGTTGTGCCACCCGGCGTTGTAACATCGAGCTTGAGTTCGTCGGGGGTTTTTGGACTGTTCAGTGCCATTTTTGCTGCGCCGAGCATGGTTTGTGTGGCTAGCAGCAGGGCGTCGCTGTAGGAGAGCCCGCACTGCACGCCGCCTTCGGCAAGGGAGTTGAGCATGTGGAACATGTACGCTGGTCCACTGCCAGAGAGTGCGGTGGCAGCGTCCATCTGCGACTCCTCAAGGAGAGCAACGCGCCCAATAGCACTGAAGAGGTCGTGGGCAAGCGCAACATCAGCATCAGAAGCGTGTGTGCCTCGGCAGATGGCGGTCATCCCCTCTCCCACAAATGCTGGTGTGTTGGGCATAACACGAATCACTTTTAAATCGGCGATACCGTTGGCGCGTATAAATTCGGATGAAATGCCAGCGGCAACGCTGATAATAAGATGATCAGCCGTGAGTGATGGCTTCAGCTCGGCAAGAACGTCAGCAATTTGATATGGTTTGACGGCAAGGATAATAACTTGTGCCTGCTCAGCCATTGCTGGAATAGAGATAACGGAGCGCACGGGATAATCGGCAGCAATATCGCGCAAGGTGCTGGCGTTGCTGTCGAAACCGTACAGTGTGGTGTTGGGGCGGGTGCTGAGCCCTGCAATTAATGCGCGGGCGATGCGCCCTGTGCCAATAAAACCGAGCTGGAGATGCGTCATATATGGTTAAGAGTTTTGATGTGCGATCGTGTCGATAGGGCGGCAGATTTGCATTGTGATGCGACAATATGAGTGGGAGCTGCAACGAATTGGCAGCTCCCATGTGCTCATATAAACCTCACAAATGTTATTTCGATTGGTCTACCATGTAGCCAACAGCGTTGGTTACCTCTTCATCGGTGAGACTGGCATTACCACCTTTTGCGGGCATCATACCTGCTTTACCCTGAAAACCGCCAATAGATTTTTTCGCCATCGCATCAACGCCTTGAGGGATACGGGCTGCCCATGCCGCTTTATCGCCTGGTTTTGGAGCGCCCATCATGCCAGAACCGTGGCAACCTGAACAGCTTGCATCATACACGGTTTTACCTGCGGCAAGTTTTGGATCTGCTTGTGCGGCGGCGGCTGGTGCCGCATCGGCAGGAGCTTCTGCTGCTGCCTCTTTTTTAGCATCAGGAAATTTCAGTGAGGCTGGTGGTTTTTCGAGACCACAGGCGCCGAGAAATAAAAAACCTACGGTTAAAAAGGGAAGAAAAGGCTTCATCGTTATTCGGGTTATAATTGTTGATGTTACTGTGTGGAGATAAAAATTTTCGATAAGTAGTTTAAAAATTAATCAGCGTATGGCAAAATGATTTTTTATATGGGCGGTTTTTCCTGCTGTTGCTGAAGATCGTGACGCGACAGGCTGTAAAGATAGGTATAAAAAAGGTTGAAAAGCATGACGGCGCTTTTTGCACGTGGGGCACCAAGCCCACGGATAACGGCGCTTTTTACGTTAAACACTGTGCGCGTTAAGGTGGCATAGCTCTCAATAAACGCATCGAGCGGGATATTTTTCGGCTTGTAGAGCATCTCCTGCCCGAATGAGTAGCGATAGGCGGTGGTGTCGTTCGGATCGAAGAGCAGCCTGCCTTCCTGGCGCAGGCGCTCGAACACTTGTGTGCCGGGTGTGGGGCGTAGAATGTTAATGCCGGGCACATCAAGCCTGGTCTCTTTTATGAAATCGAGAATGGCGGCTGGGGTTTCGAGGGTATCGCCATCGAGCCCGTAGATGAAGCTGCCGTAGAGGCTGATGCCTGCTTCGCGGATGCTGGTGATGGCTTTGACCAGTTCGCCTGCTTTGTTCTGATTTTTTTTGTGTGCAGTGCGGCTTGTTGCCTCAATGCTTTCGATACCGACTAAGAGCGCCTGACAGCCGGAGTCGGCAAAGGCTTGCAGCAGTTCGGGTTGTTGACCAAGGGTGGTGGTGGCTTGCCCGAACCAGCGGATGTTGAGCGGAATAAGTTTGGTGAACAGCTCGAGCGCATAAGCGGGATCGGCATTGATGGAGTCGTCAACAAAAAAGAAGATGCGTTTATCGCCCTGCTGAAACCGCACCACTTCGCTCACGATATCGCTGATTGAGCGCTTGCGCAAGGCGTGACCGTTCAAGAGATGGACGTTGCAGAAGTCGCACCGATATTGGCAGCCTCTGCCGGTTTGAATAAGGTTGGTGGTAAAGTAGTGACTTTTGATGAGCGTGGCTTTGCTGACGGGGCGGGCGCAACTGAGATCGGGGAAGGTGCTTGACTGATACTTTGGCTGGAGTGTGCCTGCAACAAGGTCGTTCAGGAGGGTTTTCCACAGGTCGTCAGCTTCGCCCAATACCAGTACGTCGGCGTGTGGACGACAAGCTTCAGGAAAGAGCGTAACGTGAGCGCCACCAAGTACCACGAGCATTCCGGCAGCACGGAGGTGATCGGCAAGTGCAAAGGCTTTTTTCGCCAGACCAGTCTGCACGCTGATACCCACCAAGTCCCACTTTTCGTGTATGGGAAACTCCTCAAACCTGAGATCGCAAATGGACTGCTCAACATTTGGCACGTCGATTGAGCTGAGAATCATGAGTGAGAGTGGCGGAATGGCGAACTGGCTCTTTTTGATGATGGTGCTGAATCGGTGGTTGACCCACTGCATGACGGGCGGCACCTCTTTTTCACTGTAGAGTGACTGTGCGCCATCAACCCCACTCTCGGATGGGAGAAAGACCAGCAGCACTTTTTTTATGAAACCTCTCTCTGCTACAATGCGCATTACCAATCCTTAGTATTCTTGCTGCCCTGCCCTGATGAGGAGCTGGCGCGAGGCAGTTTGCGCATAAGCGAGGACTCCTGCTGCTGTGCATTGTTGAGCAGGCGACTTGCGACACTGTTGTTGATGCCGGATGAGGGCGCGGGGCTGTTTTTTTTCTGTTCTTGTGGTGAAGCGCCCCCTTTTTCAGGTGTTTCAAGCTCAGAGAGATAGCGACGGACTACTTCGTAGTTGATTTTTGCATCGCCATCATCAGGGTTGGTTAAGAGTGCGGTTTTAAAGCGGTTGAGTGACTGGCGGAAGAGCGTGATTTTTTCAGACTTTGCGCTGCTGGCAACTGCTATCATGGCAAGTGCATTGCCTTCGTTAAAGATTGCTTTGTGGCGAAGTTCACGATTGGTACGACCTTGCTTGGCGCTGGTTGCAAAGAGTGTTGCTGAGTCGTAAAATTTGCCCTGCATGTAGAGGGCGCACGCTTGATTGAACTGCGCTGTACTTTGTGTTTCGGGGTCGCGATTGTTGAGGGTGGCAACTCTTTCAAATGCTTTTTCGGCTGCAGGGTACGCCTGCTGTTCGTAGAGTGACTGGGCGTTGCGCTGGAAGCGATATTCCCTGAACAGCTCCTGCATTGATGTCAGCAGTGAGACAGCAAGCAGGAGTGTTTGCAGGAAAACCATGATTGGCGCGCTCCCGTGGCGGTCAGTTGCCGAGGAAGGCTTTCTGCACGGCCATGACGCCGGCGCCGATTGCAACAGGGTAGTTGATCTCTTTCAGGGCACGCTCAATGCCACCGATGACGGTGAGCATATCGAGTTCATCATAAAAGCCAAGGTGCGAGATGCGGAAAATTTTGTCTTTGTATTCATCCTGCCCAGCCGCGACGGTAATGCCGTTGCTCTTTTTGAGGGATTTGTTAAATGCTGACCACTGCACGCCTTCGGGCAACCAGACTGGCGTGACGGCAAATGATGGCGAGGTGCTGAAAAGGTTCATGCCGAGCGCAAGACACCCTTGACGACAGGCGTTGGCGAGGCTTTCGTGCCGTTTCCAGATATTTTCAATCCCTTCGGCTTTAATCATCTGCAATGCCTCATCGAGACCGATAACAAGCGAGACGGCTGGAGTGTAGGGAGTGTCGTCTCCGGCGTGGGCTTTCAGGGCTTTTTTCAAGCTGAGATAATATTGCGGGAGGTGCTTGTGCGCTTTGATAACATCCTGCGCACGTTCGGAGATAGCGACTAAAGCGAGCCCGGGAGGCATCATCAATCCTTTCTGGGAGCCAGTGATGCAGATATCGACACCCCATTCGTCAAACTGGAATTCGTGCGCGCCGACGGCGGTAATGCCATCAACAAGAACAAGCGCGTCGGATTCTTCGCGAATGATACTGCTTAATGTTTTAATATCGGCAGCGGTGCCGGTTGATGTTTCGGAGTGCGTCAGGCAGACACCTTTGGCATCGGGATGCTCTTTCAAGAGCTCGGAGAGCCGTTCGGGTTGAATAGCGGAGCCCCATGCTACTTTCTCTTCAACACAGTTGCCGGTGAAAATGCGCACCAGTTCGCCCCATCGTTCACCAAACTTACCGGCGTTGACGGTGATAACTTTATCGCCCTGCTGGAAGAGACTGGAGATGCTTGCCTCCATGCCACCCGTGCCGGAACAACTGAGCACAACGACGGGCTGCGTTGTTCTAAACAGATATTGAAGATCGGCGTGAACCCGGGTAAGAATTTCCATGAATTCCGGGTTCCGATGGTGGATAATCGGGGCTGCCATGCGGAGCATGACATTTTCGGGCACAGGCGTTGGACCTGGCGTGAATAGTCTTTTTTTCATCGCTTTAAAAAGATGGTTTATGTGAATCCATAAGCGAGGTAAACTCGTTGAACAGGTAGTGTGAATCGTGAGGACCGGGTGCCGCTTCAGGGTGATATTGCACCGAAAAGCAGGGCAGTGTTTTGTGCTTGATGCCTTCTACCGTGTTGTCGTAGAGGTTAAGGTGCGTCATATCAAGCACATCGGGCAGTGAGTCCATTGCAACCGCAAAGCCGTGATTCTGTGAGGTTATCTCAATCTGGCTGGTGGCAAGGTTTTTAACGGGATGATTGCCGCCGTGGTGACCAAACTTCAGTTTGTAGGTTTCGGCACCGCATGCCAGCGAAAGAAGCTGGTGACCGAGGCAGATACCAAATATTGGCAGTGGCTTGCTGGTCTGGTTGTATTCCACCAGCTTTTTAATAGTATCGACAGCGTAATCAACAGCAGCGGGGTCGCCAGGACCGTTGGAGAGAAAAACGCCATCAGGGTTGAGTGCAATGACCTCCTCGGCTGTAGCTTTTGCCGGCAGAACAGTGATAGTGCAACCGGCATTGTGGAGGAGGCGCAGGATGTTGGATTTTATGCCGTAATCAATGGTGACAACGTTGTAATGAGCATGAGTGTGCGCAATGGTGTAACTGTTACCGGTGGTGACGGTTTGTACCAGATCGCGCCCCGACATTTCTGGCGCTTGCAGTGCGCGGTTGTGCAGCACTTCGTCGCTCTCGTTGCTGATGGAGATGATGCCGCGCATGGCACCTTTTTCGCGAATTTCGCGCACAAGACGGCGCGTATCAATACCGGCGAGCCCTGTCACGCCAGCCTCCTGAAGACGAGAGTCGAGACTTTGGGAGGCTTCAAAGTTGCTGTAGGTTCGGGATATTTCGTGAACAATAAAGGCTGATGCCCATATTTTGGAGGATTCGCTATCGGTTGGGTTAACACCATAGTTTCCGATAAGTGGATAGGTCATCAGCACCATCTGCCCTGCATAGGATGGGTCGGTAAGAATTTCCTGGTAGCCGGTTAAGGATGTGTTGAAAACAACCTCGCCTGTAGCTTCTCCAATATGACCGAATGCGAATCCTTTATATACGGAGCCATTTTCAAGGACAAGTCGTGCACGTATTTGCTGCATAATAGAACGTTACTCGTTGGTCGTGAGTTTATCGCCAGCGTCCTGCTTGTCGATAGTTGCAATTGCTGTACGGTCGAATTTGATTTTTGTTGTATCGCCTACCTGAACGAGCACAGTTTTTTTCTCGGTATCGATTCCTGCAACAGTACCATGAATACCGCCAATGGTGATGACTTTATCGCCACGTTTAAGATTGTCCATCAGCTTTTCACGATCTTTCTGCTTTTTCTGCTGTGGGCGAATCATGAAAAAATAGAAAACGACAAAAATAAGGACTAATGGAACAATTTGAACGAAAGGGTTGGGCGTTTGCCCGCCTGCAGGAGGTGCGAAAAGAAACAGCGTAAGAAGTGTGTTGTACATAATGATATCTGGTTGTTGATGGAGTGCGCCTCTATGCGGTTGTTGTTTATTTTCATACACTAACCAAGTGTTGCCATTGAGTATAATGAGGCGCTTCTGTAAGATTTACAAGAAAGAATGTAATCTATTTATAGCACTATTTCAATGCCGCTTGGCGGTGGAGATAAAGCTGGCGTAAGGGGCGATATTGTAGCGGCGCTCGGGCACCATGCTTCGGGTGATTTTGAGGTTGGCGAGGGTTGCAATCATGGCGGCGTTGTCGGTAGAATAGCGGGGACTGGGGATGTAAAGGGCGATGCCTGCTTTGTTGCACGCGCTCTGCATGGCGTTGCGCAGGGCGGAGTTGGCGCTGACGCCGCCGGCAATGGAGACGGCTTTGATGTGGTGCATGCGTGCTGCTGCCATGGTTTTTTCGACGAGAACGCTGACAATTGCCTCTTGAATGGAGGCGGCAATATCGGGCTTGTGCTGTTCGATAAAGTCGGGAGTCTGCTTTTGCAGCCAGGTGAGCACTGAGGTTTTTAAGCCTGAGAAGCTGAAGTCGAGGTTGCCTTGCCAGCTTTTGCTGCTTTGCGATTGCGAGGTGAGTGCGCGCGGGAAACGGTGAAAATTGGGGTCGCCTGTTGTTGCGAGGTGATCGATAATTGGACCTGCGGGATATGCGAGCCCAAGCATTTTGCCGGTTTTATCGAACGCTTCACCTGCGGCATCATCGAGCGTTCGACCAACGACTGTGTAGGTGAGATCGGGCTGCACAACGGAAATGAGCGTGTGACCGCCGGAGACGGTTAATGATACAAAGGCACCGTCGGGCGATGGATGGTGGGCGCTATCGCTTATTTGGGAACTACCGCTGTCGCTTATAAATGGCGAAAAAATATGCGCTTCAATATGGTTGATAGGTACGAAGGGAAGTGCGAGCGCATAGGCAAGCCCTTGCGCAAAGGAGAGCCCTACCATGACGGCGCCAATAAGCCCGGGTCCGGCGGTGGCAGCTATAACATCAAGTTCATTTTTTGTTATATTGGCTTGAGTTACAGCAGCATCGACAAGGGAAACAATCAGCCTTTCGTGCTCTCGTGAAGCGAGTTCGGGCACAACGCCGCCGAAGGATGTATGGCAAAGTTGTGAGCTGATAACGTTCGATGTGATGCTTCCGTTATGCAAGAGTGCTGCTGAAGTTTCATCACAACTGGTTTCTATCCCTAAAATATTCATTGTTTAACGAACGCTAGTGCAAAAAGAGGTTATGAGTAACGCGGATAAGTCTGACAGCAAAAGCAAATTGCCGGTTAAAGTAAGCATTTTTCATCTGCTTTTAGTGCTGATGGGTGCAAATGTGATGGTGCTGCTTGCCCCTGATTTCGGGATGCTGAATAGTTTTCTCTACATTCCTGATATGTATTCATGGTCGAGCATTGTGGTTGGCTTAGCACTTATAGTGACGGGATTTAAAGGATTGTATAAAAGTGTTTAAGATTTTTGGGCGACGATGAGCGAAATGATATAAACCGTGGAGATGAGGTGATGGTATGCAGCATGATATAGAGCTGGAGGAGCTGGGAAAGCGGATTGTTGAAGGATCGCAATTTCTTGAGGCCGCGGAGGAGCAGCTTGCACTGCGCATTGTCGGGCAGCGGGAGGTGATTCTGCGTGTTTTTATTGCCATGCTGGTGAATGGTCATATTCTGCTTGAAGGTGTGCCCGGGCTTGCTAAGACGCTGATTATCAGTGCGGTTGCATCGGTGATGAACCTGAAGTTTCAGCGTATTCAATTTACCCCCGACATGTTGCCGGCTGACCTTATCGGCACCATGATTTATAATCCGAAAGATTTGGAGTTCCACCCGCGTAAAGGTCCTATTTTTGCCAATGTGATTCTTGCTGATGAGATTAATCGCTCGCCAGCGAAAGTGCAGTCGGCGCTGCTGGAGGCGATGCAGGAGCGGCAGGTGACGATTGGCAACGAGAGCTTTATGCTGCAGGAGCCGTTCATCGTGCTGGCGACACAGAACCCTATTGAGCATGAGGGAACGTATCTTCTTCCTGAAGCACAGGTTGACCGCTTTATGATGAAGGTGATTGTGGATTATCCATCATACGAAGAGGAGCTTGAAATTATGGTGCGCTCGGCTACAACGGCAAGTCGGGAGCCACTTGCTGCGGTGGTAAATGTGGATGATATTTTTAAGGCGCGAACGCTGATTGACAAGATTTATGTTGATCCGCGAGTGCTGCACTACATTGTTGACCTTGTGGTGGCAACACGCAATCCTGGACTGTATGGCATGACTGAACTTGGCGCAATGATTGAGTATGGCGCCTCGCCGAGAGCGTCGATTTTCCTGTTGCTTGCGGCGAAAGCGCACGCTTTTTTACAGCATCGCCCCTATGTAACGCCGGAGGATGTGAAAGCGGTGGCGTATGATGTGTTGCGCCACCGCATCCGCGCCGGATATGAGGCTGAGTCGGATAATGTTAAGCCTGATGATATGATACGGCAGATTCTGCAGAATGTGCAGGTGCCGTAATGATTATGTTGATCGAGACGTCTGACCAAGACGAATAAGAGTGGTTGATAAGTTTGGAGGTGGTTGTGGAGCAGAGTAAAGAGCGTTTGAAAGAGTTGCAGGAGAGGATTCGCCACGTTGAGATTCGCTCAAAACGTATGGCGAGCGAGCTTTTCAGCGGCGAATATCATTCATCATTCAAAGGTAAGGGCATTGAGTTCAGCCATGTGCGTGAATATCAATATGGTGATGATGTTCGTGCCGTTGACTGGAACACTTCGGCGCGCAAGAGTGAACTTTATGTGAAGCTGTTCAGCGAAGAGCGTGAGCGGAGCTTGCTGCTTGTTGTTGATGCTTCGGCATCGATGCTTTTCGGCAGCAAAAAGCAGAGCAAAAAGAATCTTGCCATTGAGGTGTGTGCGGTGCTTGGCTTCAGCGCACTGCAGAACAACGATAAGGTGGGACTGCTGGTGTTTACCAACCAGATTGAAACTTATATTCCACCCCGCAAAGGGCGCCACCATTTGCTGATGATTCTTGAGGAGCTTCTCCGCCTTGAACCGCAAAGCCGCAATACCAGCATTAATGCAGCACTCTCATTTATCCGCTTTATGCGCAAACGGCAGGAGATTATTTTTCTGTTGACGGACTTGGTGGATAGTGAGTATGAAAAGGGGATGAAACTGCTGAATATGCGCCACGATTTTATTCTTGTCCACCTGAGCGATCCACTTGATACAATGTTACCACTCAGCGGTGTGATTGATTTTGAAGAGCCGGAAACTGGCGCTCGTCTGACAATTGATGCTGCCAGCCGCGCTACGGTTGCGCGGTACCGCACAGAGCAACTTCGCCAGTATGATGAGTTGCGCCAGCGACTTCGGCGAATGCGTATTGATTCAATTTTTCTCGATACTGATCGCTCGTTTATCGGCGATTTGAACACTTTCTTCCGATACCGTGAGCGCAAGGTGTAAACAAACATCGACAGAAGCGAGTATTTTGCGACTGATGCGGCGGCGGATGCGACGGCCACGATGGCTGATGGCGCTGCTCTCTCTTCTCCTCTTTCATGCCCCTTGTGAGGCATTTGGAAAAGTGCAACCGGTGGTGAATGTGACGGTGAGGCCGGATACGCTGCTGGTTGGTGATCGGCTGCGCTGCATGATTAGTGTAGAACATGCGCCAAAAGAGATGGTATCACTGCAAGATATCAGCGGCTTTTCTGCCAAGCCATTTGAGTTGATAAAGAGCAAACAGCGTACCGAGAAGGTGCGCTCAGGAATCAATCAAGATATTTTTGAGCTGGAACTTGCGCTGTTTGGCGCGGGCAGGCAGGAGCTGCCGCCATTTACTGTTGTACTGCGTGATAGTGGTGGCAGAGTAACCAGCAAAGAAACGTACAAGCCATCGGCATCGGTGTACGTTAAAGAGCTGACCGATGCTTCAATGCGTGACCTGCGCCCAATAAAGCCGCCACTGACACCATCAATTCCCTATCTCCTGCTTTTACCGATACTGCTTGGCGCTTTTGGTGTTGGCGCTGTGGTATTGCTGATGATTTTTCTGCTGAAACGAAAGGTGCGTAACAGTGCTGAAAAGGTGGATTTCGGGCAGGTTGCCCAGCGCAAACTCCGCAAGCTTGGCACCAGTCTTTCGGCAGGAATGCCTCCCCATGAATGTTATGAAGAGCTGAGCTTGATTATGCGCACGTTCCTTGAAACACATTATCGTATCAGTGCGCTTGAGGCCGTGACGCATGAGATTGAGCGTGACTTGAAAAAGCTTGGCGTTGCGGGATTTGAGAGCATTATGAACCTGCTGAAACAGGCGGATCTGGTGAAATTTGCCGATAGCCGCCCTGATGTTGAGGAGTCGCGCCAGTCGCTCGATAAAGCTTCGGAGGTGATTCGCTCAACACGCAAGAAGAGCGCTCGTTCTTGAGTGCTGTTCAGCCGAAAGCGAGATTGTGCACCATCGCATTTTGTTGATTCCGCAAAACCAGACGATCGGGAAAGAGTTCGATGATGCCGTAATGAAATGATGGGTGCTGGTGGCGATTGACAAAGGCTGGCAGCACAACAAAATGAATGCCATTCTGCCGAGCGTAACCGCCATAATGGAAGTGCCCGCTGATGCACGCCTTGACGGCTGCCGATGCGGAAAACATGGTTACAATTTCGCGATGATTCCAGAGCAGGCTGTATTTTTTGTCGGTTGTTTCGGGAAGAAGGGGGAAATGGCAGAGAATGATAACGTGTTCGTTGAGGTGTTCTGCATTTTTCAATTCATGCTGTAACCACTGTTTTTGCTCGATGCCGATTGCACCACAATAGTCGTACAGTTCTGGTGTTGCAAGAAATCGGGCAAGTGCTTCGCGATCTTCAGGCGCCGCTGGTGTGCGGAGCGCTGAAACATCCATGCCGTCGAGGACGATAAAGCGGAAGCCTGATATGGCAAACGTGTAATAGGGCGCTGCCAGACCAAGTGCCCTCATCAACTCTTTGCGTGGCAGTGCAAGGCAGTGGTTGCCAAGCACATGGCGGATTGTGCCTGAAAACTGCTGGAGAAGAGTGACGGCTTGCCGAAGTTCATCCTGTTTATGCTGTTCATTGCCGGTGATGATGTCGCCGAGTTGCAGCACAACATCAACGTGGTTGCGCTGCCAGAATGCAACGCTAGCACGAAGCTCTGCAGCAGTGATGGCGGCTGCCGCAGGATCGTTCTCCAAAGTCTCCAGCGTCTCTAACGTCCAATGAATATCGGTGATAACGCCGATGCGGAGCGGTGAATGAGTGATGGAGTGTGCCATCAGTTATCGCCGAATTCTGAAAGATAAGTTTCCATGAATGCGTCGAGGTCGCCATCAAGCACGGTTTCAACGTCGAAACGTTCGTAGTTGGTGCGATGATCTTTGATGCGCCGATCGTCGAGTACGTAACTGCGTATCTGGCTGCCCCACTCGATTTTTTTCTTTTTGCCCTCGATTTCGCGCTTTTTCGCCTCCTCTTCATCGCGCTGGCGCTGGTAGAGTTGCGCCATCAACATTTTCATGGCACGTTCGCGATTCTGAAACTGTGAACGCTCCTCCTGGCAGCCGACCACAATGCCCGTCGGGATGTGCTTGATGCGCACGGCGGTTTCAACCTTGTTGACGTTCTGGCCACCTTTGCCACCGCTCCGGAACGTGGAGAGTTCCAGATCATCTTTGCGCACATCAATCTCCACATCGGGCGGCGCTTCCGGATAGGTGAAAACGCTGGCGAATGAGGTGTGGCGTCGCGCGTTGGAGTCGAACGGCGAAACGCGCACGAGGCGATGAACGCCGTTTTCGGCTTTGAGATAGCCGTAAGCGTAAGCTCCTTCAATTTCAAGCGTGGCGGTTTTTATGCCAGCTCCATCGCCCTCCTGATAATCGTCGGTATAAATTTTGAAGCCTTTGCGCTCAGCCCACCGCATGTACATGCGGTAAAGCATCTCTGCCCAATCCTGCGCTTCAGTGCCGCCAGCTCCGGCATGAATGGTAATCATAGCGTTGCCGGCATCATCTTTGCCGGAAAGCATATTCTTGAACTCCATAGCTCCAATATCGTGCTCAATTGCGGCAAGGAGCGCGGTGAGTTCATCACTAAAGGATTCGTCGCCCAGCTCGATGGCAATGTCGCACTCGTCCTGGCAAGCGCGTGCTTTGGTGGTGAGTTTTTCATACTCATCAACCCACGATTTATGGTCGTTCAGCTCTTTTAAGGTTTTGTGCGCTGCTTTCTGGTCGTTCCAGAAGGCGGGATCGGACGTCATTTTTTCAAGATCGTCAATTTTCTCTTTGCGTTCATCAACGTCAAAGATACCCCCGTAACTGTTCCAGTCGGCGCTGAAGCTCCTGCAGTTTTTCTTTTTGTGGTTCAAACATAATTCTCTCTCTTTTTCTCTTAAATAATGATCATTCAGGTTGAACGATTGCTTCCAAATGAACAATTTTTTTTATGAGAAATCAAAAAGCGTGAGAAGTTGATGCTGACATTTACCGTGCAGGGCAAATTAGAAAAGTATCTACGCAAAAAAGTAAAGGAGTTTTCATATTTTCCTTTCTGTTTTAAAAAGCAGGAAGCAGCGTCGGAGCTTCGGCTTTCGGAGTAACTGCTTTATGGTTGAGATCCCCCCGTGGCATTAATCAAGAGATATTGAAATCGATGAATAATTCATTCCAGCACGCACTCCCCAAGTTTTACCATCAGTCGTTTGACGGTCGTCAACGGGTTATCATTGAAAATGTTTCGCCTGAACTTGATGGGGGCAAGTATCCTGCAAAAGGAGTTGAGGGCGGGCGCGTGGTTGTTGAGGCGGATATTTTTGTGGACGGTGCCGATACGCTTGCTGCCGAGGTGTGCTGCCGAGTTACCGGCACAACGGCGTGGGAGTGTTCGGCAATGACGCCAACGGAAAATGACCGCTGGCAGGGTTCGTTTACGGTAGGGTTGCCCGGCGAGTATGAGTACACCATAACAGCTCGGGTTGACCACTTTCTGACGTGGAAAAAAGGGCTGGTGAAAAAGATTGCTGCCGAGCAGAATGTGTTGCTCGATTTGCAGATTGGCGCATTGCTTGTTGAGAAGGCTGAAGAGCGGGCAGATAAAGCTGATGCCAAGCTGTTGAAAAGCTTTGTAACCAAGCTGCGTGGAAAAAAGGTTGAAGCTGCATCAGCGGCAGCGCTTGATGAGCAGCTCAGTGCGCTTATGGAGCGCAACCCCGACAGAACGTGCCAGACAACATACGACAAAGTGCTCCGCCTGATGGTTGAGCAAAAAAAGGCTGGTTGCAGTGCGTGGTATGAGTTTTTCCCTCGTTCGTGGTCTGAAGTGCCGGGTAAACATGGCACGTTTAACGATTGCCGCCGCATGTTACCGATGATTGCCGGTATGGGCTTTGATGTTATCTATTTTCCGCCAATTCATCCAATCGGCTATACCAAACGAAAAGGCAAGAACAATGCGCTTGTGGCAAACCCGGGCGAACCCGGAAGCTGCTGGGCAATTGGCAACAGTGATGGCGGACACAAAGCGGTACATCCTGAACTTGGCACCATTGATGATTTTACGGCATTTGTTGCCGATGCGGAGGAGCGAGGGATTTCGGTAGCGCTGGATATTGCGTTCCAGTGTTCGCCCGACCACCCTTATGTGCAGGAGCATCCGACGTGGTTTACCTGGCGCCCTGATGGAACCGTGCAGTTTGCCGAAAATCCACCTAAACGTTACGAAGATATTCTTCCGATTAACTTTGAATCGGAGGATTGGCAGAATCTATGGGTTGAGCTGAGAAGCATTTTCTTGTTCTGGATCAGCAAGGGCGTTAAAATTTTTCGTGTTGATAATCCTCACACCAAGGCATTTCCATTCTGGGAGTGGGCAATTGCTTCGATAAGAGAAGAGCATCCCGATACCGTTTTTCTTGCTGAAGCGTTCACCCGTCCGAAGCTGATGGCACGACTTGCCAAGATTGGCTACAGCCAGTCGTACAGCTATTTTACATGGCGTAACACCAAGCATGAGCTGCAAGAGTACGTTACCGAATTGACCACGTCACCACTAAAACATTTTATGCGGGCGAATTTCTGGCCAAACACACCCGACATTCTCCACGAAGAGTTTCAGCGAGGTGAGCGGGAGAAATTCATCATCCGCCTTGTGCTTGCCTCCACGCTTTCGGCAAATTACGGCATGTACGGACCTGCTTACGAATTGTGCGAACATCTCCCAGTGGCAGAGGGAAAAGAGGAGTACCTCGATTCCGAGAAGTATGAAATCAGAACGTGGGACCTCGACCGACCCGGCAACATCCGCGCGGAGATTACCCGTATTAACCGCATCAGAAAAGAGAGTGCTGCATTGCAGCAGAACAACAACATCACGTTTGTGCACATTGAAGCCTCGCCAGGCAATGAGCATGATAAGCTGATGGCGTACGTTAAAACATCGGATGATGGCAGTAATATTATTCTCACCGTTGTTAATCTCGACCCTGTGGCAACACATCGCGGGTGGTTACGATTCCCGCTTGAGCAGTTTGGTCTTTCGCATCTGCACCCATTCAAGGTTGAGGATTTGCTCAACGGTAATCAGTATCACTGGAATGGCGAATGGAACTTTGTGGAGGTGAATCCTCGCGCTATGCCAGCACATATTTTTAGAGTGACACTTAGCTAATCGCCGCCTTGCACGGCGGTTTTCATGAAGCCTCGATAACAAAAACAACAAGTAACAAGCATCTCTTTTTTAAGACCTTAACGCACAAAAAATGTATCAACCCGAACCGCTCTGGTACAAAGACGCTATTATTTATGAAGCGCATGTCAAAACGTTTTATGACAGCAACAACGATGGTGTAGGCGATTTTCAGGGATTGCGCCAGAAACTTGGCTACTTGCAGAGCCTTGGTATTACGGCAATCTGGATTCTCCCTTTTTATCCTTCGCCACTGCGCGATGATGGATATGACATTGCTGATTATATGAGCGTGAATCCTGATTATGGAACGCTGGAGGATTTCAAACAATTTCTTGATGAGGCGCACAGTCTTGGGTTGAAAGTGATTACTGAGCTGGTAGTAAACCATACCTCCGACCAGCACGCATGGTTCCAGAGCGCCCGAAAAGCACCAGCAGGTTCACCAGAGCGAAACTTCTATGTTTGGAGTGATGACCCCAACAAATACTCGGAAACACGTATTATTTTTCAGGATTTCGAGGCTTCCAACTGGACATATGATGCGGTTGCCGGTCAATATTACTGGCACCGCTTTTACCACCATCAGCCTGATCTTAACTTTGAAAATCCAGCGGTGCATGAGGCTTTGCGCAATGTGCTCGATTTCTGGCTCGGTATGGGCGTTGACGGGCTGAGGCTTGATGCTGTGCCGTATCTTTATGAGGAGGAGAATTCGAACTGCGAAAATCTTCCCCAGACGTATGAATATCTTCGGAAATTGCGTGCTTATGTTGACGCGAATTATCCCAACCGCATGCTGCTCGCTGAGGCGAACCAGTGGCCTGAGGATTCAGCAGCGTACTTTGGTACGGGCGATTTGTGCCACATGAACTTCCACTTTCCACTGATGCCGCGCATGTATATGGCGCTGGCAACTGAGGATAGATTCCCGATTCTTGATATTCTTGAGCAGACGCCTGAAATTCCTGAAGCGTGCCAGTGGGCATCGTTCCTGCGCAACCATGATGAGCTGACGCTTGAGATGGTAACGGATGAGGAGCGCGATTATATGCGGCGCATCTATGCCAACGACCCCAAAGCGCGCATCAACCTCGGTATTCGCCGCCGCCTTGCTCCGCTGATGTCGAACGATCGCCGCAAGATTGAGCTGATGAACATTATGCTGCTGTCGCTGCCCGGCACGCCGGTGCTCTACTATGGCGACGAGATTGGTATGGGCGATAACTTCTACCTTGGCGACCGCGATGGCGTAAGAACACCGATGCAGTGGAATGCCGACCGTAACGCTGGCTTTTCGCGCGCTAATCCGCAGCGGCTCCAGTTGCCGGTGATTATAGACCCGGAATACCACTACGAAGCGATAAACGTTGAAGTGCAGGAGAGCAACGTTAATTCGCTGCTCTGGTGGATGCGCCACACCATTGCAACCGCTCACCGCTATAAATCGCTCAGCCGTGGAACGATTGAGTTCCTTGAAATCAACAATTCCAAAGTCCTTGCCTTTATTCGCGAGTTTGAGGGCGAAACGATTCTCTCGATTATCAATCTCTCCAAAAATGCTCAGGCGGTAACGATTGATCTTTCACGCTTTGATGGCTTTATCCCTGAAGAGGTGTTCAGCTTGAACCGCTTCCCGAAAATCAGGAAAACGCCATACATGGTTGCGCTTGGCGCTTATGGCTACTTCTGGTTGAAGATGGTAAAGGAGGCTGAAGAGGTGAACAGAGGCACCATGCTTGAAAAACCGTTTACTTCAGTTTCACGCTGGCCAAGCCTCTTTACCGGCAAAAGCAGAGAGTTGCTTGAAACGGAGATTCTGCCAAACTACTACACTGCCAGTCGCTGGTTTGGCGGCAAAGCACGCACCATGATGCGCATTGCGATTATCGACACCATTCCGGTTGCGGGAATGCCAAAGGCAAAACTGCTGATAACCGAAGTACGCTACTCAAGCGGCGAGCACGATATTTATCAGCTTCCAGTCGTCTTTGTGCCAATTTCAGCGGTCAATGCGTCGGATGATAATTTCTGCAAAAAAGTTATTGCACGTGCAATTGTTGGTGATGAAGAGGGTTATCTGTGCGATGCAACCTTCGATAATGAGTTCCTGAACCATCTCTATCAGCTTGTGACGGGTAAAGAGAAATGGCAAGGCAAAGCTGGTGTTATTGCTGGTTTCCCATCAGAAAAATTCCAGCCAATCAGTGCAAAATTTGCTGGTGTTGAGCCAGAACCGTTCTTGATGGGTGTTGAACAATCGAACACCTCGATCAGGTTCCATAACGATCTCTGCCTGAAACTCTATCGCCGTATTGCAACTGGTGTTTCACCAGAGGTGGAGATGTGCGGTGCTTTGAGTGACCACACCTCATTCAAAAACCTGCCCATGTACCTCGGTTCGGTGAACTATGACCAGAGCAGAACCAGTCGTTACTCGCTTGGCATTCTTCAGAATTTTGTGAAGAATGAAGGTGACGCATGGCAGCTTTCGCTCAAGCAGGCAAAACATTATTACGATAACATTTTAAGCAAAGTGCACACTGGTTTGACGTTGCCACCGCTACCCGCATTGAGTGGTGAACCGGTGCAGCTTCCGGAAATTATGCAGGAACTTGTCGGTGGCATTAATCTCGGCATGATTGAAAAACTCGCAGACCGTACCGCCGAAATGCACCTTGCG
>CAIQSY010000027.1 GCA_903874585.1 uncultured Chlorobiaceae bacterium
CTCCGAATCGCAGGAACGGATGCTGATTGTGGCAAAAAAAGGGTACGAGGGTAAGATTATTGATGTGTACGAAAAATGGGATGTTCAGGCAGTCACTATCGGGCGAGTTACCGATGATAATTGCCTTCGTGTGTTGCATCAAGGTACCGTTGTTGCTGAAATTCCAGCCGAATCGCTGGTACTCGGAGGAGGCGCTCCGGTTTATATCCGCGAAGCTTTGGAGAAAAAGCCGGAAACACCAGTGGCTGAACTTGCTGACGATAACACCCTCGATTTCAGTACCATCAGCCTTGAACTGCTTTCACGCCCCAATATTGCAAGCAAGCAGTGGGTCTATCGCCAGTACGATTCTATGGTACAGACGAATACGGTAACGCCAACCGGCCACACCGATTCCGCCGTGATTCGCATCAAAGGGACGAAGAAAGGCCTCGCCATGAAAACGGACTGCAACGCCCGTTACGTCTATCTCAATCCGCTGGCTGGCGGCAAAATTGCTGTTGCTGAATGCGCTCGCAACATCGCCTGTTCAGGCGCAAAGCCACTTGCCATCACGAATTGCCTCAATTTCGGCAATCCGCTCAAGCCTGAAGTGTACTTCCAGTTCAAGGAGTCAGTAAGAGGCATGGGCGAAGCATGCCGTGCTTTCAACACGCCGGTAACCGGCGGTAATGTCAGCTTCTACAACGAAACCTTTATTGCGGGACAACGCACAGCAATCTACCCAACGCCCACCATCGGCATGATTGGTCTGCTCGATGATATCGCCAATCTCGTCGGCTCAACCTTCAAAAACGTTGATGACCTTATTCTGCTCGTCGGCAATCCAGAGTTGACGCTTGACGGCTCCGAATATCTCGTGATGCAGTACGGCACGCCCGGACTGGACTCCCCTGCCGTTGACCTTGAGCACGAAGCTCGCTTGCAGCAGTTCCTGATATCGCTTGCTGAACAGAAGCTCGTCCACTCTGCGCACGACATTTCAGATGGCGGTCTTTTTGTGGCGCTTGCTGAAAAAGCGATTATGAATGACGAAGCTCCACTCGGTTTCATTATCCATCTTGAAGAGACGCCAACATCTCCATTTCACATTCAGCAACAGCTCTTCTCTGAAGCGCAAGGGCGAGTAGTACTCAGCATCTCTCCCGACAAACTTCAGGAGATTGCACAACTGGCTCTTGAACATACTATGCCACTGACGGTTATAGGAAAAGTGGTTGAGCAAAGCGCATCAATCTCCATCAACGGCGAGCACATCATTAACCTGAATATCAACGATCTCGCGGGTGCTTACTACCATGCACTGGAGCATGCGCTGCATTTGGATGAGTTGTAAGAATAAGGGAGGGGATTTTTGATTATGAATTTTGGATTTTAGATTTTGGATGAAGAGGAGGGCGGGATTGATGGTAGGTGATGAATGCTGAATGCTGAATTGTCATTGCGGAGCGTCAGCGAAGAATCCATAATTGTCATAAATACATAGTTTTATGCTACCGGTACTTACTGCGCAAGAGATGCAAAATGCTGATAAGGCGGCAATTGAGCGGCTGCATATTGGTGAAACTCGTTTGATGGAGCTTGCCGGGCGCGAGTGCTTGCGTGTTATCAAAGAGAGTCTCGAAAGGGACTCTTTTGCTGGATGCTCATTTTTGATGGTGTGCGGCAAAGGCAATAATGGTGGCGATGGTTTTGTGCTTGCACGCCATCTTCTCAACCTTGAAGCGTCGGTTGACCTTGTGCTGCTCTACCCGCAAAGTGTGCTGCAAGGTGTTAATCGCGAAGGCTTTGCCACGCTGCAAGCGTATGAAGAGCAGTTGGAAACACTCCGCATTTTCACCAACATTGAAGAGGCTCTGCCATTTATGGAGGAGCAGCGCTACGACGCACTTATTGATGCCATGACCGGCACTGGTCTGCACCTCAGCAAACGCGGCATGGAGCTTGCCTCTCCCCTTGAGAATGGCATTACGCTGCTCAACCGCCTGCACGATGAAAGTGAGGCAATGACCATTGCTCTCGATATTCCATCAGGGCTTGAAGCAACGACGGGCTTTGTTGCAACACCGGTTATTGAGGCTGATATAACAGTAACAATGGCTTTTTTGAAACGAGGATTATACCTGAATGATGGGCCAGAGTGCTGCGGTGAAGTACATGTGGCGGAGATATCCATCCCCCGATTTCTTGTTGAACCTGCCTCGTGCCTGCTGATTAATGAGGAGTTTGCTGCGGAGTATTTCACCCTGAGAGAGCGCTCAAGCGCCAAGCACAACAACGGCAAAGTGCTGATTATTGCCGGTTCGCACAGTGAACAAAGCTCGATGGCGGGCGCTGCAATTCTTGCCGCAAAGGCTGCCGTCAAGAGTGGCGCTGGCTACCTCTGCATTGCACTGCCTCATCAACTGACAAGTACCCTTCATCTTGCAGTACCAGAAGCCGTTGTTGTTGGGCACGATATTGACACCATTATTGAAAAAGCGCACTGGGCAGATGTGATTCTTATCGGGTGTGGCATTGGGCGCGACCACGAAACCATCGCCCTTATGAAAGAGCTGCTCTCGTGCCCTGAAATCAACGAGAAGAGGCTGATTCTTGATGCCGATGCGCTCTACGCAATTTCGGTTATTGGTGTTGAGGAGACGTTGCAACAGTGCAAAAACGCTCTTTTGACGCCACATTATGGGGAATTCAGCCGATTGACCAACATTCCTGTTGATGCGATTGCCGCTGACCCCATTGCAACGGCACAACACTTTGCCAGCGAAAACAACGTAACGCTGCTGCTGAAAGGCTCCCCCACCGTTATTGCTACCAAGCATAGCCCCACCCTGCTCAACACAAGTGGCACTGAAGCGCTGGCTACCGCCGGTTCAGGTGACGTACTTTCAGGGATGATTGCCACCTTTGCCGCTAAAGGCTCAAGCCTCATTAACGCTGCTGC
>CAIQSY010000028.1 GCA_903874585.1 uncultured Chlorobiaceae bacterium
CTTGAAGATGAGTACTTCGTTAACCGTAAGCTTTATCCAAATGTTGATTTTTATTCGGGATTGATTTATCAGGCAATGGGCTTTCCGCTTGATATGTTTCCAGTTCTTTTTGCTATCGGTAGAGTTCCCGGATGGCTTTCTCAGTGGGTCGAGCAGGTTAAGGATTCGGAGCAGAAAATTTCAAGACCTCGTCAGATTTATCTTGGCGAAGGTGAGCGTCACTATGTTTCGATTGAAACCCGACCAAAAAATCGTATGGATGAGCAGAAATTTGGTGTCTGCAGATTGTAGCTTTTTGTCAATGAGTTTAAATAATCCAGCTCGATGAAGCTATTTTTTATTCCCTAAGGTGTCAATACCCCGCTATTTGCGGCTGGTTTTTTTATTAATAAGTTAATACGATACTTGTTTATGTCGGTTACCACCAAAGATGTTGCTTATATCGCGGAATTGGCAAAACTCCGTTTTAATGACGATGAGATGCAGACCATGACAGCGGAGCTGAATAATATTCTCCACTATATCGATAAACTGAACGAAGTTGATACCGAGGGTGTTATTCCGCTCAGCAGTATCCACGATCCCGTTAATGTGCTGCGTGACGATGTTGAGCATACGCCGCTCTCCTCCGGCGAGGTACTGCACAATGCGCCCGATCGGCAGGATCGCTTTTTCAAAGTGCCGAAAGTGATTGGGTAGGTGTGGTTGTGGTTGAGCTTTGCGAAAAAAATGGTAACGCCGTTTTTATGGTTAAAGCGCAGCCACGTGCATCGAAAAGTAAAGTGTGTGGCTTTTATAACGGCGGCTTGAAGGTGAGCCTGAAAGCCGCTCCAGTTGATGATGCTGCCAATGAGGAGTGCTGTGCACTTTTTGCTAAGCTTTTTCATCTGCCTGCTTCGCGCTTACATATTCTCTCGGGCAGAAGTTCCCGTACTAAAAGTGTGATGGTTGAAGGTGTTGGCGCGGATGCAGCACGTCTTATTCTTGAACAATTCTGAATTGTTAGTGAACGCTGTTATTCTTATTCCTGCAAGGCTCGATTCGAGTCGTCTCCCAAAAAAAATGCTTGCCGATATCGAAGGCGAACCGCTGATTGTGCACACGTGGCGTCAGGCGCTGAAGTCGCGCCTTGCCAAGCGTGTTGTGGTTGCTACCGACAGCGTAGAGATTGCCGTCGTACTTGAAGCGCGTGGCGCTGAGGTGGTGATGACCTCGCCTGCCGCAAGGTGTGGAACCGAACGTATTGCTGAAGCGGCACGGCAAATTGATGCTGATGTGTTCGTTAATCTTCAGGGTGATGAACCGCTTATCAGTCCTGAAAATATCGACTTGGCTCTTGAACCATTTCTTGCTGATAATTCACCCGATTGCCCCGACTGCTCAACGCTGGTTTTTCCGCTGCATCCTGACGATCGCGCACAGATTGAAGATCCTCATCTAGTAAAAGTTGTGATGGATAAGCAGGGTTACGCGCTCTACTTTTCCCGCACTCCCATGCCTTTTCGGAGAAACGTTCTGCCATCAACAATGTTCTATCGCCATATAGGACTTTATGCCTTCCAGGCTGATGTGCTTCAGCAATTTGCAGCACTTCCGCCCTCCATGCTTGAAGAGGCAGAGTCCCTTGAACAGCTTCGTCTGCTTGAAAATGGGTTCCGCATCAAGTGCGTTACAACGTTGCTTGATAATCCCGGAGTTAACACATGTGAGGATCTTGAGCTGGTACGCTTGCTCATGCGGCCGGCGGCACGGGGATGATGCGGCTCTCCAATC
>CAIQSY010000029.1 GCA_903874585.1 uncultured Chlorobiaceae bacterium
CATGCTCTGCACTTGTCGGGGAGTCCACGGTGAGCGTTCCCAATTTGAGCGTTCCGGCTGGCAATGCGGCGGCGCCCGTTATACTGGCAAGCTGGAACTGGCCTGTTGCCGTGTTGACTGCCGACATCCAGTCAGCGGGTAAACCATCACCGGAGTTCCATGACGCAACCGCTCCAGTGGAGAGCATAAACTCAAGCTGGAGGCTTGCGATATCGCTTGAGGAGGTTGCCCATATCTCCACCGTGTGGCTGCCGTCAGCATTGGTGTGGATGTCGCGGAAATCCACAAGCTGCGCGCCTTCAGTTGGCAAGGTGGTTAGGGTTGTGGTGACGTCGCTGATGGCTGCGCCGCCTTTCCAGAAGGTGATGTTGCCGGTGAGGTCGGTTGAATCATCAATCGCTGTAATGCTGACTGTTGTACTGCCAACTGCACTTAGCGCCTCAACGCTATTGCCATCGCTGAACGTCCAGTCAATTTGCACTGAAGCGGGTGGCGCATCGCTCACATTTTCATACGCCAGTGATTGCATTGCTTGATTAACCAATGCTTGTGTAGCATGAGTGTTAAAGGTAAGTTCAAGCGTTCCACCCGTCCATGTGTAATGGCCAACATCGGTACTGGCAACCGTAACGGTGCCACTTCCAGTGCCAGACATAATTCCAGCACCGGAGAAATGATCGTCAGCATTTGCGCTGCCATGCCGTGCAAGGGTAAGAGTTGCACCACCATAATTGCCAAGCGCTGCAAGTTCTGCATCAAAAATCTGAACATTGTTATCCAGCACAACTGGTGCAGCGTTCTCGATGTAAGCCGGCGTACTGTCAAGAGTGTTGATGTGCGGACCGAATGTCTGGTCAAGACTTCCGTCACTGTTGTAGCGCACAAGAGCAAAATCTTCGCTATCGAAATGGATATTGTCGCTTGTGTATCCAGCAACAAGAATTTTGCCGTCACTTTGCACAGTAACACTATAACCATAATCATGCCTGAAATCAAAGTCAGTAGTAACTTTGCCATCGCCACTAAAAGAGGTATCGAGCGTACCATCACTGTTGTAACGTACTATGGCAAAATCGGTAGTGCTATCGTAAGTGGATGTGTATCCTGCAACAAGAATCTTGCCGTCGCTTTGCACAGTAACGCTATAACCAAAATCAAAGCCTAAACCAAAGTCCGTAGTTACAAAAGTAAATTTACCGTCACCATTAAAGACAGTATCGAACACACCATTGCTGTTATAACGTGCTAAAATAAAATCATAAGATGTGCTCATGTTGTGCGTAAAACCAGCAACAAGAATTGTGCCATCATTTTGCACAATCACACTACATATCACACCTGAAATAGTGATAACTTTGCCGTTATCACCAAAGGAGGTATCAAGCGAACCATCATTGTTATAACGCCCTAATGCAAATGAACCACTGCTATATCCTGCAACCACAATTTTGCCATCGTTTTGCACGGTAACGCTATATCCACGCTCCCAATTGGACCCAAAGTCAGTTGTAACTTTGCCGTTATCACCAAAGGAGGTATCAAGCATACCATCACTGTTATAACGTACTAACGCAAAATCATAAGATGCGTTCATGTTTTTTGCATACCCCGCAACAAGAATCTTGCTGTCGCGTTGCACTGTTACCCCATAACTGTTATCATCTCCAAAATCAAAGTCAGTGGTTACTTTGCCGTCGCCACTAAAGGAGGTATCGAGCGTACCATCGCTGTTGTAACGTACTAACGCAAAATCTTCGTCTTCGTCACCGGCGGTGCAGGTGCGTCCAGCAACAAGAATTTTACCATCGCTTTGCACAGTAACGCTATAAGCGTAATCATGGTTGAAATCAAAGTCAGTAGTAACTTTGCCATCACCACTAAAGGAGGTATCAAGCGTACCGTCGCTGTTGTAACGCACTAACGCAAAATCCGTAGTGCGGTCGGTGGTGGTATACATTCTATTGTCGGTGTATCCAGCAACAAGAATTTTTCCGTCGCTTTGCACCGTTACGCACCGACCTTCATCAGAGCTTAAATCAAAATCAGTAGTTACTTTACCATCGCCAATCAAAAACGTCGGAGCGGTGTTAGTAACAGCAACAGTTGTTGCAAAATTCAACGGTGTTGCATCGCTGATGCCTGCAAACGCATTACCTGCCAAATCTTTGACGGCTCCGTTATCTATCTGCACATGGTAATGACTACCTGAATACAAATCACCCGTTGGATTGATGGTAACTGTGTTGCCGCTGATGGAAACTTGCGAGCTGTCGATCACAGCAATGGTGCGAATATCGGTGCCGTCGCTGATGACGATGTTACCACTGCCAGCTTGGACGTTTTCGCTGAAGGTGAGCAGGATGTCGCTGCCGATGGGGACGGCTGTTGCATTGTCGGATGGGGTGACGGAGATGAGAGTGGGAGCAACAACTTCTTCTTCATCCTCATCTTTCATACCAATAATATCCCACAAAAACGAATCCACTGCCGCACTGGTATTCCATTCACCATTCTCATCTTGGTAAATAACATTGTTGCTTACCAAATCAGTTACAACCTCTGCCACATCCACTGCCGCTATATCATAATAGATGCCATCAGCATAAAGCTCCAGCGTTGTAACCTCAGTAACCGTAAATTTATTATTGAGTATGGCTATATCACCAACAAAAAAAAGCGATGAATCTCGGCTGTACCATGATATTTCATTAATGTGCCCCGAAACAGAAAGTCCATTTGTTTCATTATACGTACCATACAAATTCCCCGTTAAAGTAAAATCAGTAACATCATTACTGACGTTCACTTCCGTCATCGTGCCATAATAGGTAACTGCTCCTTGAGGATTTTGCCAATAATCAATATCTCCCACAACCGTTATAGCAAACGTATCATCAGGATAAGTTATTTCAAAACTATCCAACACTCCATGAACCCCTACTGAAGAAAATGCACTATCAGGCTCAATAGAAATAGAGCCATGTGCATATACATCAAAATCTGACGTTCCAAAATGGAATGATTCAAAACTTCCACCCAGCACACCAGAGGTAACATCGTATGATAACCCTGTTAACGAATTATAGAAGTTTGCAACCACGTTTTGCGAAGGAACTGCTAACGAAAGTTCTGAAACATAAAGTTGCCCTGTTGTAGCATCACTAAATAAAATAATTCCATTCTCTTCATTAAAGTCGCACTTAAAATTACCATCAAGCGTTATATCGGCTCCCCATCCTGAAAAATATGCAGTATAAACATCACCGCTATAATCCATATTGCCTAATTCATCTTGGTAGTAGTCAATATCGCCAAGCAATTTCACAATAACGCCATCGTCAGGATAGGTAAACGAAAGCTCGGTAAGCTCGGCATTCATCGTCATATCCGAAAGAATGGAAGGACCTGAAACCGCAACCGTGCCGGCAGCGTAGAGGCTGAACCACGGTGTATCAAGCGCATACTCGTTAAACATGCCACTCACTGCGCCACTGTTGAGATCAACCGTAATTCCGCCGTTGTAGCCCGAGATTGCCATGTGGATATTGGACGCGGGAGCATCCAGCGCAATGCGGGATATGGAAAGAAAACCGGTGGTCATATCGCCACCAAAGAGCTTATCAATGCCGCTGCCGTCAAAAGTTACTCGTACCTCGTTATTGCCATACACGCCCAAGTAGCGGGTTGGCGACACCTCTTCGTAGGAGGGAAGCGTAACTCCGGTGATGGCAAAAATTGCATCAAGCGATGTTTGCGTTTTCGATAGCAACAGGTCCATCGGTGGAAGTGCTAAAGCGAGTTCATCTTCAGCCATAGTGGAAGCTGGAAGAAACGCGTCATAAAGTTCGTCGAGTTTCATAGGAATAAGTGGTTGATTGATAAAGATCGTGTAATGTTATAAAAATATGCCGGTAAACAGCATTGCGCCAACAACATGATATGAGGCGTTAAGGCGATTGTCGTCATCCTCCATTGAGAATGATTTCAGCGCATAACGTCCGCCAGCGCCTACAAAAAATCGTGAGTTCAGCTTGTATTCTATCGTGCATTCCACATCGGCAAGAGTGCCATCATAGGGCTCAAGATGAATTGGCAAGTAATCAGCACGGAGCGTCGAGCGAAGACGTGACCATGGCTGAGCGCGAGCATAAAGACTGAAGAGTGGCAACAGTAGAAAATACTCTTCTTTACTGTAACCTAACACAGGAAATGCTGCTTTTGCTTGCGCATATAGCGCCTGTACGCCAATGCCACCACCCAGTTCTACGCCTGCCGGACGTGCAATGGAGTGTTCGTAGCGCACCCGCAGAAGCTGCATATCGAGCGTTACCGGTGCTTGCGCCGTGGTACGAACCAGTATGTCCGGACGCCGCAATAAAAAACGGAGGAACGGGATAGGAATGCGAACATTTTTTTTACCAACCAGAAGTGAGGTTGCGGTATCTCTGCTATACGCTAACGATAACGCAGAACTGCCGGTGAGCTGCTTTTCAAGAGTGCCTCGCGAAAAAAGCGGCTGCATATCGCTGGTGCTGCTCTGAGGAATGAATAACTCGGGATTTGAGTCATCATGAAGGATGGTACAGTAAAGTTCCGGACGATCTTTGCTCCATTGGGTGCCTGCAGCAATGCGCCATGAACTATCAAACGGCTTGCCAAACTCATCTTCAGCCGCGTACAACACGCTGCTCATAAACATAAGGCATAAAAACAACAATGCCCCGATTAACTGCATCGGGGCATAATGTGAATTATTTTTTAGTAGGTATTGTGTCATACATTTTATCCTCTTCTTTCTCCAAGATAGAGAGCATGTATCTCCTTTTCAAACATACCATGACGTGCTTGTCAATACCGCACAGCCTCTAAACAGTAACAAAAACCATCCCTCTTTACCATCCAAAATCCAAAATTACCCAACCGCACCCCAACTGCCGTCCACGTCGCCCTTGACAACGCCGATAAGATCGAGCTCCATATCTCCATAAACATCTATTGCCCGCTCGGCAAATGACCAGTCAACATGGCTGCGATTCATGTCGTCTAATTGCTGATCATGACGCACATAAATCCATTCGTCGGCTGGTGCGTTGGTATAGTTTACTGCCATTTTCAGGATGTTGAGTGCATCGTTGGCGCGCACTTTGCCATCGTGGTTTACGTCTGCCGCCAAGTATTGATAAGGCGATACGGCGGAAGGTGTTACGCCTTCGTTGGGATTGAGTCCGACCGCCATTTTCAGCGCGGCTAACGCATCATCAACCGTCACGGCTCCTGAAAGCATTGATGTGTTGCTTTTGCCTGCAATATGGTACGAGCCCTCGGCAATATTCTCAAAACGGTAGGAACCGGCCTCGTCTGTTGGCGTGCAGAGCATACTCGTCGGCATAATGCCAGCATCACCCATCCAGCCAGACGCAACAGAGAGCATAACGCTATCGGGAGTGTCTGGTGCGCTGAAGGTCAGCACGCCAAGCTTTGCCTCGCCTGTCTGCATGGCTTGCAAGCCCGTGCCACCAAGCACAACGCGTCCAGCAGCTTCATCGCCGAGAGCGCTCATCCAGCCACTCAGTGCATTGCCAGCTTGCCATGTAACGCTTGAGCTTTCAGGGAAAAGCAACTCAAGCTGGAAGCTGTGGATGTCGGGTTGCGTAGACGATGCCCATAGCTCAACGGTGTAACTGCCATCGCTTTGATGCTGGAGGTTACGGAACTCGACCTGCTGCGAACCGCTTTCCATCGGAGTGGTGGCAAGGGTTGGCTGCACGTTACTCAACGCTTCACCGGTTTTCCAGAAAGTGATGTTACCGTGAAGATCGTGATTGATGGGCGATGAAGAGGCTTCGGTTGTAAAGTCGTAGCTGCTGCTGCCTGCGTACTCGTTACCCGATACATCCGCGATGCTGCCTTCGCTTAGTGTCACAAAGTAGTGCATGCCATTGTCCAAGTCCGACGTCGGGTTGATGGTAAGCGTGTTGCCGCTGATGGTGAGGTGCGAGCTATTTGCCACATCGTAGCTTTCAATCAACGTGCCATCGGGCGATCCTGCGTGGATTGCAATGGTGCCGCTGCCAAATTGAATATTCTCGCTGAAGGTGAGCGTGATGTCGCTGCCGACTGGAACGCTCATTGTTGCATCGGCGGGAGTGGCGGAGACGAGGGTTGGCGCGGTGGTATCCGATGCGCCGTCGAAGCTTGCATCGAGAGTGCCGTCGGTGTTGTAACGTGCAAGGGCGAAGTCGCCGTTGCTTTGCCCTGTCACCAGAATCTTTCC
>CAIQSY010000030.1 GCA_903874585.1 uncultured Chlorobiaceae bacterium
AGTTTTTCCCTGATCCAGAAGCTTGTTACCGAAATCCGAAGTTTGCGTTCACTCTTTGGCGTGCCACACAAAAGTGAAGCCGAGATTCTTCTCCGGCCAGCCAATGATGAAGATCGTCGGGTGATTGCGGCAAATCTTCCACTGATTGCAGCACTGGGTCAATGCCACACGATGTTCATGGAGAGCGCAGATCGTCCACATCATGCGGCAGGGTCGGTCGTTGAGGGAAATGAACTCTTTGTGTTGCTTGAGGGTTTAATATCGTTCGACAAGGAGCGTGCCAGACTCCAGAAAGAGATTGGCAATATCACTTCTTATGTTGCGTCGATTCGCAAGAAGTTGTCCAACAGAGGTTTTGTTGATCATGCACCTCCTGATGTCATTGGAAAAGAGAGTGAAAAACTGCGTGAGGCTGAGGATAATCTTGAAAAGCTCAACAGCAATCTCGCCGTACTCAGCGAGTGAGGATGAAACGTTTGTTCATCTCGTCATAAATGATGAACAAACGTGTTGTCATTAGGTTAGATGGTTAAAAAATGGTACATTCCGCCTTTTTCCGGTTTATTTGAATGACCGATAATAAATGGGTTCATTCGCCCAAGTTTTTAAGGAGAGTTTGATATGAGGCAACTTAAAATAAGCAAGCAGATAACGAATCGTGAAAGCCTTTCTCTTGATCGCTACCTGCAGGAGATAGGAAAATATGATCTTTTGACCGCCGAAGATGAAGTAAAGTTGACCATGGCGATCAAAGAGGGTTTTGAGATGCCGGTTGATACAGTTGAGTACAAACGCGCAAAACGCGCCCTCGACAAGTTGATTAAAGGTAATCTCCGTTTTGTCGTTTCTGTTGCTAAACAGTATCAAAATCAGGGTTTAACCCTCGGTGATCTGATTAATGAAGGAAATCTCGGTCTTATCAAGGCTGCAAAGCGGTTCGATGAAACCCGTGGATTCAAGTTTATCTCTTATGCGGTATGGTGGATTCGGCAGTCCATACTTCAGGCGCTGGCCGAGCAGTCGCGCATTGTCAGGCTTCCGCTGAACCGTGTCGGAACCCTCAACAAAATCAGCAAAGCTTACAGCCAGCTTGAGCAAGAGTTTGAGCGCGATCCCAACACCAGGGAGCTTGCCACTCTGCTTGAAATGGATTCACAGGATGTTGCCGACACGCTGAAAATTGCCGGACGCCATGTATCGGTTGATGCGCCATTTGCTCAGGGCGACGATAATCGTCTGCTCGATGTGTTGCAGAACGATGGCCATCTGCCCGATTACGGCCTCAATCGCGACTCGCTGACGCTTGAGGTTGAACGCTCTCTTTCCGTCCTTGCGCCGAGAGAGGCTGATGTCATCAAGTCCTATTTCGGCATTGGTATGGACAACCCGCTGACGCTCGAAGAGATTGGCGAGAAGTTCAGGTTGACCCGCGAGCGTGTGCGCCAGATCAAGGAGAAAGCAATCAGAAGACTGCGGCAGTCAGCCTACAGTAAGGTTCTGAAGGAGTATATCGGTAGCTGAGATTGTTACACCCAAGTTTTTTTGAAGGAAATAGTACGTTCGAGCATCAAGAGGAGCACTGGCAAGATTGTTTGCTGGCTGCTCCTTTCTGGTTTTGAGGATTTTGAGCATAAGCATAAACTTCTCAATGCTTATCGCTCTTATTACTTTGTTTTTTATATTGTTACTTACTACCACAACGTATTTTTAGGCATCACGTTATAATTTAAAATAAAGCCTGAACTTGGCTGGGCATTTGATGTTATGCAGATTATTGTTTTTGAAGATACCAGAGTGCGTGAACTTCAGCCTCTTGTGAACCTGAAACCGGTTTACGGACTTTATACGGGTTTTCGTACACTTCGGGAGAAGCTTGAATATTTTACAAGAGATGGCGTACAGTTGACGTATCATCTGCGGCGGTATCTTGCCGCTTTTTATGAAGAGCAACATCCTGAGGCGGTTATTAATCGCCTTGATGAGCGCGATGTGCTGCTGGTTAACGGACGTCTTGTTTGTAATGAAGCGGCAGCTCGGGTGATTCTTGAAGGGGCGTTTGAACCCGGTAAAGCATATATTCAGGACGACACTCTGCTGTTTGCCCGGCTTGATGGTTCGCGACTTGTAACGGATGCGGGTGGGTTGCTGCCCGATCTTTTCGATACGGTTACTCTTGCTGATGAGCTTGTCTGCGAAACGGTAACGGGTTTTCGTGTGCTTGAGCATCTGTGGGATGTTATTGCGTTTCATCCTGATGAACTTCTGCGCGATGCTGAAACGCTGGAACTTGGGCGAATTGATGGTGACGTTCATCCTTCAGTTGCGCTGGTGAATCGCGCGAATATTTATGTTGGTTCGGGTGCCGTGGTACGAGCTGGTGCGGTACTTGATGCTGAAGATGGGTTTGTGGCTATTGGCTCCGGCGCGATTGTGGATCCGCAGGCTGTTCTGATGCAGAATGTCTCTTTTGCGCCGTGGTCGAGAGCAAAAATTGGCGCAAAAATATTCAGTAATGTTGCTGTTGGTGTTGCCTCGAAAGTTGGTGGAGAAGTTGAAGACTCGATTATTGAGCCTTTTGCCAACAAGCAGCACGATGGTTTTTTAGGGCACTCCTATCTCTCCTCATGGTGTAATCTTGGTGCAGCCACCAATACCAGCGATCTTAAAAATAATTACAGTCAGATAACGCTGCGCCGTCAAGGTCAATCCTACCCTACAGGCTTGCAGTTTCTTGGTCTGTTGATGGGCGATCACAGTAAAAGTTCTATCAATTCCATGTTTAATACTGGCACGGTTGTTGGTACAGGTTCAAACATTTTCGGCGGCGACTTTCCCCCTAAAGAGGTGCCTTCGTTTTCGTGGGGAGGCTGTGGAGGCTTTGAGCATTACGATGTCGAAAAAGCGGTTGAAACCGCACGTAAAGTTATGGAACGTCGCAAAGTAACGATGAGCAGCGCTTATGAAGCAATGTTCCGTGCCGTTGCTGATAATGGCGCAGAGAGAGGTACACAGAACTCATTTTTTTAACACTCAACTTTTGTTGTTGTATGATTCTTGTTGTTGATAACTACGATTCTTTTACGTATAACTTGGTACAATATATTGGTGAGTCTGGTGAATTGGTTGAGGTTTATCGGAATGATGAGCTCACGGTTGAGGAGATTCTTGCAAAGAATCCAGCAAAAATTGTTATCTCTCCCGGTCCGGGAACCCCTGACGATGCTGGCGTTTCCGTTCCCTTAATTCACGCCGTAAAGGGCAAAATTCCACTGCTTGGTGTCTGTCTCGGGCATCAGTCAATCGGTACAGCGTTGGGTGGTAACGTTGTTCGAGCTGCATGTATCATGCACGGCAAAACTTCACAGGTTTTTCATGATAATCGTGGAATTTTTAAAGGGATACAGAATCCGTTTGTGGCAACGCGCTATCATTCATTGATTGTTGAAAAAGAGTCGCTGCCAGCACCGCTTGAGTTACGGGCGTGGACTGAAGATGGCGTGATTATGGGTATGGATTCTGAAGCACTCAAGCTCTACGGAGTACAATTTCATCCCGAATCAATTATGACTGCTGAAGGGAAAAAAATTATCAATAACTTTCTCGCTTTGTAGTTTATTCAAGCCATTGCAGCATTAATTGTTTTTCGCGGCTGGTGAGTTGTGCGGTGGTGTTCCATACATAAAAAAGAGGTTGATGAGCCGTGCCTTCCAAAACTACCTGTTCAATCTTTTTTCGTAAGCGCTTTTTTTCTTGCGTTTTATAGCTCTGCCATGTTGAAAAATTCAAGGCAGTTCGACCTGATGACACCGTGCTCGATATCACCCATGATGCTGGCGCAATATAGGCGAGACGCGGCCATTGGGTTTCGTTTGAATGGCACTCATAACATGCTTTTTTCAGGAGTTGTTGTGCGCTCCCGTTGAGGCTACCGTTGAATTCATGTTGTGCTGTTACGCGCGAGTTTATGCGGTTGAGTGGCACAAATTGCATCAGTATCAGCACAAGCAACGTCCAGCTTGCTTTTGATTGAAATGATGTGTTCATTGATTGCAGAAGTTCTAAACAATTGTTACTATTGAGAATAACCTTTTAAAAAGTAATGTCGTGATATTTCCTTGTGAAAAAGCCGTATGGCACTATCTGCCACAGATAAGAGCTGATCTTGCTATTACGTTGGTGAAAACCGGTATGTCGCAGTCGCAAGCTGCTAAGAAACTTGATGTTACACCTGCAGCTATTTCGCAGTATATTCACAAAAAACGGGGAATGCAATCGCCTAAAAGTGAAGCGTATCATGCTGAAATTCTTGCTGCTGTTCAGCAGATTTGTGCTGGTACAACACCTGTCACCTTGCATCGGATGGTGTGTAACTGCTGCCAAATTATGCAGAAAGAGGCAAATGAGGCGGAAGTGCTCTGCTCAGCCAGCTCTTCAGCTCCCTCTTCTATAGTTCAACAATAATATGCTCTTCAGTTGAGTGACCGTTCAGGAGATTTTTGAGCGTGTCGATTAACTCCATTCCATATTTATTGAGAAAGTAAAAAATATTGATTAATCGCTCTTGAGGTACGCCTTCGGGAAAAAGAGCGGTTTCAGCTTTCTGTATCTGCTCAAGCAGCTCCTCATGCTTTCTTCGACTAGCTTTCCACGCTTTTTGCTCAATTCCGTCGACAATTTTTGTTGACTGCATTGTTGACGCTGCCAGCAGCGGCTCAAGTGTTGGATCAATTTTGGAGAGTATTGGCACAAGTGCAGCATACGCTTTGCGCATCTCCTCTCGTGTCTCTTCAAATATGGCATCAAGTTGCGGGTTTTCAGCAACGCCGACGGCATTTTTTTTCACCTGCTGTATATCGCCAAAAACGGCATGGTAAATCTGCTTGCGCGAAAATCCCGGTTTGCCGGTGACTTGCAGCAGTTTGTCCATAATCCGGCTCACCTTTGGCTCAACCAGCGTAAAGCTGCCACGAGGAATCACAAAAGGCATGGTGAGTCCAAACAGCTCATAATTGGTGCGATATTGCGCCAGATAACTGATTTCTCCGGGACCAGCAATGTAGGCGAAGGTTGGCAGAATGTAGTCCTGGATAATTGGTCGAAGCACAACGTTTGGGCTGAATCGCTCCGGATGATCCTGGCAAAGTTCGAGCATCTGGTGCCGTGAATAACGCTGCTTGTCGGGCACAATCGTGAAGGTGTCCTCGGCAGGCTGTTCGATTTTTTGCCGCTGCCCATGCTGATTCACATAGTAGAGATTGACGGCACGCGGCTTTGTCTGCGCTGTGTAGCCGAGATTTTCAAGCCTCGTGCTTTGTGCAATAACATTGTACGACGATGTTGGCGCCGATGAGAGCTCTTGCAAAAATATCTTGACCGATAATTTTTTGAACTCCTGATCCTGACTTGATAACAGAATAAGCGGTTGCTCTTTGAAGAGCTGCATCATGGTGTTGGCGAAACTTATCTCAAACGTGTTGCCGGGATAGTAGCACGATGGCAGCATATCGGCGACACTCTGCTTGTAGGCAGAATCAGGCAGCAGACGAAGAAACTCCTCCACCGTCTGCTTGATTTCATCGCCAAAACAGGAGTTCGCCACCATCTGGTCTGGCAAACGGCGATACGGTTCCTGCCCGAAATGCACGACTTGGTTCTCAGCAAACATTGCGGTGTGTGCCGATTCCTCAAAATCGTGATCTTCACCTTCGAGCCAGAAAATAGGCACAAAATCGTATTCGGGAAAGAGCGCTTTCTGACGTTCCGCAAAAATAATCGCTGTTAACGCTTTGTAAATGGTGTAGAGTGGTCCTGTAAAAAGACCGAGCTGCTGACCCGTAACAATCGCCATACAACGCGGTGAACGGAGCTTCTCAATCTCCTTCAATTGCCGTGCAGAGCCACCCCAGCGGCTGTTTTGCTGCAACAGCATCCGTACCAGCGCTTCGCGATTAAATGTTCTGGAGCTGAGCAGTCCGAGTTGCCGATAATAATCCGCCTCCCGTTTATAGTCGAGATGGAAACTCCCCATCATCAACGCTTCACGTTCGGGAGTTTCGGAGGTGTAGTCGCGAAAAAGCTTTGAAAATCCCTTTTTGGGAGTCAAAATTCGTTTGTAGTCGAGCAGAAAGGTGTTCATGCTATTTTTTCAATTTCCATTGTTTCAGCGTACCAAGTGCGCCGTGGTTCGTCATATCGCATGAGACCGGTGTGACGGTTACGTAGTTCTGGCGCACGGCAAATTCATCCTGCTCCAACGATTCATCCAGCAGGCGCAGTTTACCACTCAGCCAGTAATAGGGGTTTCCGAACATATCGTGGCGTTCAATGGTTGCCTCTTCCCAGCGCGAACGTCCCTGTTCGGTAATGAGGACGCCGGCAATCTCGGATTCCGGTACATTTGGGATGTTTGAGGAGAGAATGGTGTCGGGCGGCAACCCCTCGGCTAAGACTTTTTTAGCCAGCTTACGTGCAAATTTAGCGGCATAGGTAAAGTCAGCATTCTCATACGTCGTCAGCGAAAATGCGAGAGAGGTGATGCCCTGTATTGCGCCTTCGAGCGCTGCACCTACTGTGCCGGAGTAGATGGTGTTGATAGCAGTGTTGCTGCCATAGTTAATGCCCGACACAATCAAGTCAGGTGGTGCAGTGAGAATGTGGCTCATTGCCGCTTTAATGCAATCAACCGGCGTGCCTGAAACAGTGTAGCCGAAAAACTGTCCATTTTTCAGGAACTTCTTGATTCGCAGCGGCGTGCCAAGCGTCATAGCGTGGCTCATGCCGCTGTGTGGCTCAGCCGGCGCCACAACAGTAACGTTGCCAATTTTTTTCATTGCGCCCGCAAGTGCATGAATGCCTTCACCCTGAATGCCATCATCGTTACAGACCAATATATTTGGCTTACGCGGCTCCTCTTTGTTCAATTCCTCTCTCATTATTGTTTTTTGTCAGTTGTGTCGAGCAGATTATGCGTGGTGAAAATACAAAAAACTTCAGCCTAAAAGTTGTGACCAATACTGAAATAGAGAATAGTATCGGTAAATCGGGGCGATAATTTCTCACCTATTTCGCTGTGTTCCGGTAATGGTAAAAGTTTTGATACCGCAAAGCGTGCAGGTCCAACAGGTGTCTCCCAGATAATGCTGGTACCAATGCCTTGCAACAGCGATGAGGTGGAAATTTGCTCCATCTTATTCCATGAATTTCCAATGTTGTAGTGCAGAAACAGTGTGGCAGGAAAAAGGATATCGAACGATGGCTTGTAGCCGAG
>CAIQSY010000031.1 GCA_903874585.1 uncultured Chlorobiaceae bacterium
ATTATTGGCCGTGAGGGGCGCAATATCAAGGCATTTGAAAATGCTACGGGTGTTGATATTATTGTTGATGATACTCCGGAGGTTGTGATTCTTTCATGCTTTGATCCGCTGCGTCGGGAGCTTGCAAAGCTGACGTTGCAGAAGTTGCTGGTTGATGGAATTATCCATCCAGTGGCTATTGAAAAAGCGTTTGCTGATGCAAAAAAAGAGATTGACGATGTGATTATGAGTACGGGTGAAGAGGCGATTGCATCGCTTCAGGTTGGTGATATGCCGACAGAGATTATTCATCTTATCGGTAAAATGAAGTTTTATACGGTCTATGGTCAGAATTTGCTGCAGCACAGCCGTGAGGTTGCCATGCTTGCCGGTTTGATGGCTGCAGAGTTGAAGCTCGATGCCCGCATGGCGAAGCGTGCTGGTCTGCTGCACGATATTGGTTTGGTGCTGCCAGAGAGCGATGAGCCTCATGCACTTACTGGTATGAATTTGATGAAGCGCTTTAATGAGTCGGGTGTGGTGTTGAATGCTATTGGTGCGCACCATGGAGAAATGGAGCGAGAGACGCCGATTGCCGACCTTGTTGATGCCGCTAACACCATTTCATTGTCGCGTCCGGGTGCTCGTGGTGCTGTGACTGCTGATGGTAATGTAAAGCGTCTCGAGAGCCTTGAAGAGATTGCCAAAGGTTTCCCTGGCGTTCTGAAAACCTACGCATTGCAGGCTGGCAGAGAGATTCGTGTGATTGTTGAGGGCGATAATGTCAGCGATTCACAGGCCGATATGCTTGCTCACGATATTGCTCACAAAATTGAGTCTGAAGCGCAATATCCTGGCCAGATTAAAGTTTCTATTATCCGCGAAAAACGCTCTATTGCTTACGCTAAATAGCGTTATCCACTTCTTTCGTTTACCTACTCAAGGGAGAGTTTAAAACTCTCCCTTGGTTGACGGAATCTCATCCCCTTGTACCGTCATTGCTGCTCTCATTGCATAAGCGAATGCTTTAAAGAGCGCTTCAATTTTATGGTGTGTATTGTGCCCTTCAAGAATAGCGAGATGGATATTTGCTTTCAATGTTCCTGAGAGCGATAAGAAAAAGTGCTCCACCATTTCCGTTGAAAACCCCTGAATGACCGGACGTTTAAACTCTGCATTCACAACACAATAACTGCGTCCTCCCAGATCAAGCGCACAGCGCGCTAAGGCTTCATCCATTGGAATAATTGCCCATCCATAGCGCTGAATACCGCGTTTATCGCCGAGTGCGTCGGTTAAAGCGTTACCGATAACAATTGCAATATCTTCAACGGTGTGGTGATCGTCAACATCAAGGTCGCCCTGGCATGTCAGCGCAATATCAATACCGGAGTGTTTGCTGAAATTGGTCAACATGTGGTCGAGAAACACTACACCGGAATTGATGGCGCTGTTCCCGTGTCCATCGAGCGTGAGAATGCAGGTAATATCGGTCTCTTTTGTGGTGCGAGTTACCGTAGCGGTACGTGGTGTGTTGCTGGCGTGTGATGGCATAACGTGCTTAACGCATAAATTTATTAAAGAGATACAGTAAAGTACTGAGTATGATGGAGAGTACGGTAGAACTGCCTATCGGGAAATAAAATTTGAAGTTCTCCCTCTCAATTTTAATATCAAGTGGCAGATGACCGAACCAGTTCAGCGCACTGTGTATGCCAGTTTTGTCGGCAGTCATGATGAGCAAGCCAACAAAAACCATACCCAGCCCGATAACAACAACGATTTTTCCAATATCTGGAAACACTCTTTTTGGATATTTTTTAAATGTTTCTAAATTGTTGCCTTCTTTTAGTTAAATATACTTAAAGATATTCGAGAATTTATTTAACACGGCAGGAAATGCACCTTTTCATTGTAGTTATCAGCTTGCTTGCATCGGTTCTGCTTATCGGTGTTATCTTGTTGCAAAGCCCCAAAAGCGGCAGTGGTCTTACCGGTGGCATTGCAAGTCTTGGGACGGTGCAGACGCTTGGTGTGAGAAGAACTGGTGATTTTTTAAGTAAGACAACCGGCGTTCTTGCTGGTATAATTATGTTACTGTGCTTTATTGCACAGTTCACACTGCCAAATAAAGAGTCGGAGAGAGTGGCGCCAAAAAGTATTCTTCAGCAGAGTGTACCAGCACAGCCGGCAGCGCCATTAAAGCCTGCGCCTGTTGCTCCATCACTCCCAGCATTACCGGCAAAATAACGAAATTATAACTGCTGCACCCGTGGCTCAATGGTAGAGCAACTGACTCTTAATCAGTGGGTTGGAGGTTCGACTCCTCCCGGGTGCACAACAAAAAAAGACCTGCAGGTTTATCGCTTGCAGGTCTTTTTTTATTTAGCGTGTTATTGCGTATTTTAAGCGCATTGTTGTTCTCTGCCCTTCACGCTATTTTCTGGTGGATATGCTCCTCTATAAAAGACTACTTGTTCTTGGAAACATTCCTTTTCTCCCATACTCTATTAAATTAAAATCTCTTGTCTATATTTGGCTTCACGCACATTGCTGTTATTCGTTGAATACCATTTACTTCGCCGTTTCCGCTAAACAATATCTCATGAACGAAGTCACACACAACAAAATTGTATCCTTCATTTGGGGTATCGCCGACGATGTGCTCCGTGACCTTTTTAAACGGGGTAAATATCCCGATGTTATTCTTCCCATGTGTGTTATTCGCCGCATGGACGCTGTGCTTGAGCCGACCAAACAAGCCGTGCTCAATACAAAAAAACTGCTCGACGATGCACAAATCACCGAGCAACGGGCAGCACTTTGTGATGCGGCTGGGCAGGCATTCTACAATACATCCCAATTTACCCTTCGCGATCTCAAATCGTGTGGCAGCCAGCAGCATTTGCTTGCCGATTTCGACGACTACCTCAACGGATACTCCGCCAACGTCCAGGACATTCTCGAAAACTTCAAGTTCCGCAATCAGCTCTCCACACTCTCCAAAGCTGATGCGCTCGGTACGCTTATCAACAAGTTCCTCGACCCTGAAATTGATCTCACCCCCGCAGGTATCGACAACCACGCAATGGGTACCGTCTTCGAAGAGCTTGTCCGCAAATTCAACGAAGAGAACAACGAAGAGGCCGGTGAACACTGGACGCCGCGCGATGCCGTGCGCTTGATGGCCAACCTTGTTTTTTTGCCGATTGAGGATCAACTCAAGTCAGGCACCTACCTGCTCTGCGACTATACTTGCGGTACCGGCGGTATGCTCACCGTTGCTGAAGAGACGGTTTTATCCATCGCCGCAAAGCATAAGCAGGATATACAATGCCTTCTTTACGGGCAGGAGATCAATCCCGAAACCTACGCCATCTGCAAGGCCGACATGCTGCTCAAAGGCGAGGGCGAAAACGCTGACCACATTGTCGGCGGAGCGGAATGGTCCACCCTCTCGCACGATGCCTTTCCCGCCCGTGTTTTCGATTTTATGCTCTCCAATCCCCCCTACGGCAAGAGCTGGAAAAAAGATCTCGAAACAATGGGCGGCAAAGAGGGTATGCGTGACCCTCGCTTCAGGGTGATGCACCAGGGCGAAGAGCTGTCACTTGTCACACGTTCCAGCGACGGGCAGTTGCTTTTTCTGGCCAATCTCGCCTCCAAAATGAACCAGTCATCATTGCTCGGTAGCCGTATTGCCGAAGTCCATAACGGCAGCTCGCTCTTTACGGGCGACGCCGGACAGGGCGAAAGCAACATCCGCCGCTGGCTCATCGAAAATGACTGGGTTGAAGCCATTGTTGCCCTCCCGCTCAACCTTTTTTACAACACAGGTATTGCCACCTACATATGGGTGCTCACCAATCGCAAACCTGCACATCGCCAAGGATATCTTCAACTTATCGACGCTACCCAATGGTTCAAGCCGCTCCGCAAAAACCTCGGCAAAAAGAACTGTGAACTCTCTCAGGAAGATATTGACCGAATCATCCACACTTTTCTTGATTTCAAAGAGACACCCGAATCAAGAATTTTTCTCAATGAGGAGTTTGGCTACTGGAAAGTAACCGTTGAGCGTCCGCTCCGGCTCCACAGCCAGCTCTCCATCAAAGCCATAGAGAGCCTGCGCTTTGCCTCCGGTGATGAAGAGATTCGCACCTCGCTCTACGAAGAGTTTGGCGATGACCTCTTCACCAGTTTCAGCAAGATTGTGCCCGCGCTCGACAAGCGCCTTGCTGAGTGGGGCAGCGATGATGACGTGAGTGATGATGAAGAGAGTGGCAGCAAAAAAGGGCTTCCCGAAAAAAAGAAAAAAAAGCTGCTTGACCCGAAGACGTGGGAGCGTGACGGCAGGCTTGTTGAAAGCGCTTATGCCTTGCGTGCCATACTTGGTGAAAAGCTTTTTGAAGACCACAACATTTTCCGTGGCAACGTTAATGAAGCGCTCAAACAGGCAGCTCTCAAGCTTCCCGCAGCCGATCTGAACAAAATTCTTAAATCGGTAAGCTGGCGCGTGGAAACCGCTCCGCCTGTTATAGCCAGAATGCACAAGCCCGGCAAGGAGGATGCTGAACCGCTTTACGGCCTCTACGAAGCAACGACCACCACAGGAAAGCCCGTGATTGTCGAATACGAGCCCGATCCTGACCTGCGCGACACCGAGCAGGTGCCTCTTCTCGAAGAAGGTGGCATTGATGCTTTCATCCGTCGGGAAGTGTTGCCCTACACCTCTGACGCATGGATAAAGGAGAGCGCCACAAAAATCGGTTACGAAGTCAGCTTCACCCGCCACTTCTACAAACCACAGCCATTGCGCACGCTTGAAGAGATCACTGCCGACATTTTTGCCATTGAGCAGGAGGCCGAAGGGCTGCTCGACGGCCTGCTGAAGGGAGGTGCGCGATGAATGATCTGCCAAAGCAGAGAGCAACTGTTCAGGAATTCTTAACAGTTCACCAGGAAAGGGCACCCGGCAGGTCAATCGAGCGAGAGTGCGCTGGTTAGACTGTTTGTTAATTAAATGGTGCCTTTCACAAGGCGATATTTGAAGTCTATATTAAAGGCTCTGTTTAGTATGCAGCATTTAGGAAACTATAATAAAGGAAGCGTTACAGATGAGGACTCCTGAAAATCCCTCTGAAGGGTCAACTCGGGCAGGGCGCTATATCAGGCAGTTGAGCGGCTATCGTGCTTTCATGCCAGCACCATTACCGCCTGACCCATCTATCCGGATTGCAGGCGAGTTGCAGGTTTTACTCTCTCAGGCAGATCGTGCCCTGGGGCGACTTGATGGTTCTATTCAGACACTTCCTCATCCGGATATGTTTGTATTCATGTATGTTCGAAAAGAGGCTGTACTTTCCAGCCAGATTGAAGGAACGCAAAGTTCGATACAGGATGTACTGGCGGCTGAAGCCCAAATATTCTCTCCCGATACGCCAAAGGATGTTAATGAAGTGGTGAACTATGTTCGGGCTATGAACCATGGAATCAAACGTCTTGCTGAATTACCAGTTTCAGTTCGTCTGATCAGGGAAATTCATGTTCAGTTGTTGCAGGGTGTACGTGGTTCGCATCTTACACCGGGTGAATTACGAACAAGTCAGAACTGGATTGGTCCGGGCGGATGTACACTCAATGAAGCTACATTTGTGCCGCCTCCACCGTATGAATTACCACAGAAAATGGCAGAACTGGAAAAATTTATTCATGCTGATGCGGGTTTGCCGCTACTCATCAAAATTGGGCTGGCTCATGCCCAGTTTGAGACAATCCATCCTTTTCTTGATGGAAATGGCCGTGTGGGGCGGTTACTGATCACCTTCCTGCTCTGCGAACAAGGAGTGCTTCTGAAGCCGGTACTCTATCTCTCATATTTTTTCAAACAGAACCGACAGCAATATTATGAACAGTTACAGTCGGTACGAGATTCCGGAACATGGGAAGATTGGCTCATGTTTTTTTTGCGAGGAGTGATTGACGTAAGTAATCAGGCCACGACCACAGCAAGGAAGGTGCTTACTCTTCGGGAAGAGCATCGCCATACGATTACCGAAAAATTTGGTCGTGCAGCAGCTAATGGGCATCGAGTACTTGAACACCTTTACGAACACCCGATTGTTTCGGTTGTCGAAGTCCAGGAATTGATTGGAACAACATACCCCGCAGCCAATGATCTGGTTGCTCGAATGGTTGATGCTGGTATCCTGTTTGAATTTACTGGACAGATTCGAAATCGGAAATTCAATTATCAGAGCTACATCAACCTCTTCCGCGATAACGAGTTGGAGGGAGAGATATGATTGCCGACCTCAAGCCTTACGAAAAGTATCGGGATTCCGGTCTGCCGTGGCTCGGGAAAGTGCCGGAGCATTGGAAACAACGTCGAACGAAGTTTCTCTTCAGGGAGCGGGTTCAGAAGGGATATCCTGACGAACCATTGCTTGCTGCTACTCAGAGCAAAGGGGTTGTGCGCAAAGAGGAATATGGTTCACGAACTGTTACCGCAACGAAAGATTTGCATCTCCTGAAACTTGTTGAACAGGGTGATTATGTTATCAGTCTTCGGTCCTTTGAAGGTGGTATAGAGGTTGCACATTCTCGTGGAATCATCAGCCCTGCCTATACAGTACTTGCTCCGCAAAAAGATGCAAGTCAAGGTTATTATACCCATTTTTTCAAGTCTCCTGACTTCATAAGAAGCTTAACCTTGTTTGTTACGGGCATTCGTGAAGGTCAGAATATTGATTATGAGCGGTTGAGTCGTGCGTATCTGCCATTGCCTCCACCCGACGAGCAGGCAGCGATTGTGCGCTTTCTCGGTTGGTCGAACGGGCAACTGGATAAAGCCATTCGGGCAAAGCGCAAAGTAATCACGTTGCTCAATGAGCAGAAGCAGGCTATCATCCACCGTGCCGTCACCCGTGGTCTTGACCCTTCCGTTCCCCTGAAACCTTCAGGCATTCACTGGCTCGGCGATATTCCAGCGCATTGGGAGGTACGAAAACTGAAGTTTGAAATGCGCTTTTGTGGAGGAGGCACTCCTTCAAAAGGAAATCGCTCATATTGGAATGGTTCGATCCCTTGGGTTTCGCCCAAGGATATGAAAACAGAAATAATTTTCGATACGATAGACCACATTACTGAACGAGCGGTTGCACAAAGCAGCACAAACCTTGTTCCGGCAGGTTCGCTGTTGATGGTCGTACGTTCAGGTATTTTGCAAAGAACTATTCCTGTTGCTAAATCAATTTGTGAAGTTGCTTTAAACCAAGATATGAAGTCACTTACGAGTAAAGGAAGATTAGATCTGGACTATTTTACGCTCTTTATTCGTGGTTGTGAAAAGCAACTTTTGTGTGAATGGACAAAACAGGGGGCAACGGTTGAGAGTATAGAGCATCATTACCTGTCGAATGCCAAGGTGCCAATACCACTTCTTCAAGAACAAAAGCATATTGTCGAACGGGTGGTTATCGAAACAACTCCGCTCACGTTAGCCATCTCTCGCTTCGAGCGTGAAATCGAATTGCTCCGCGAGTACCGCACACGCCTTGTTGCCGATGTGGTAACCGGCAAGCTCGATGTTCGTGAAGCGGCAATGAATTTGCCCGATGAAGCCTTGATTGATCTACCAGATAATGATAGTGTTGAAGCTCTTGAGGACGAACCCTTTGAAGAGGAGACTCTTGTATGACCACCGATATCAGCGAAAAAGGGCTCGAAACCCTCATCATGCGCCACATGACCGGTGTGGACGGTCTTGCTTCTGCCACTGGTCAGGTTGAACAGTCATCACCGCCATACGGAGGAACCGGATATATCGCAGGCGCTCCAAAAGAGTTCGACCGTGCCTATGCGCTTGATGTTTCGCAGCTCTTTGCTTTTTTGCGTGCCACGCAGCCCGAAGCATTCGGAAAGCTTGCCCTGGCAGAAGGGAATGGATCGGGAGATATCAATCGCCTCAAGTTTCTTGCCCGCCTCTCCGGCGAAATCGGCAAGCGGGGCGTGATTGATGTGCTCCGCAAGGGCATTGATCACGGGGCACTCCGCTTCGACCTTTTCTACGGCACACCCTCTGAAGGCAACGCGAAGGCTACTGCTTTGCACGCGCTGAACCGCTTCTCCATCACGCGCCAACTGGCTTACAGCACTGATGAAACCCGCCGCTCTCTCGACCTCTGCCTCTTCATCAACGGTCTGCCCATCGCTACTTTTGAGCTGAAGAACAGCCTCACCAAACAGACCGTTGCCGATGCGGTTGAGCAGTACAAGCGCGACCGCATTCCGCGCGAGCGTCTCTTCGAGTTTGGCCGTTGTGTGGTGCATTTTGCCGTGGACGACAGCGAGGTGCAGATGTGTACGGAGTTGCAAGGCAAGGGTTCATGGTTTCTGCCCTTCAACAAGGGTTATCACGATGGTGCGGGCAATCTTCCCAACCCGAACGGCATCAAAACCGACTATCTCTGGAAAGAGCTGCTTACTCCGGCAGGGCTCACCAACATTCTTGAGAACTACGCGCAGATTGTTGAGGAAAAAGATGAGCGTACCGGCAAGAAGAAGCGCCGTCAGGTTTGGCCCCGTTACCATCAGCTTGGCGTGGTGCGTCAGGCTCTTGCGGATGTGCAGGAGTTTGGAGCAGGGAAGCGTTACCTCATTCAGCACTCAGCCGGGAGCGGCAAATCGAACTCCATTGCATGGCTTGCGCATCAGCTTATCGGCCTGAAGCGGGAGCAGAGGGAGGTGTTCGATTCCGTGATTGTTGTTACCGACCGCCGAATCCTCGATGACCAGCTCCAGAAAACTATTCGCCAGTTCATGCAGGTTGGCGCTACGGTAGGCCATGCCCGGCAATCCGGTGATCTGCGTCGCTTTATTCAAGAGGGGAAGAAGATCATTGTTTCAACGGTGCAGAAGTTCCCTTTTATTCTCGATGAAATCGCCATGGAGGCTGCTCGAACTTTTGCCATTGTCATTGACGAAGCGCATTCAAGCCAGGGCGGCAAGAATGCGGCGGCTATGAGTCAGGCTCTTTCCAGCGCGAACACCTCCGACACTGAAGAGCCCGATCCTGAAGATACGGTGAACGAAGCGCTGGAAAAACGCATGGCAGCCCGCAAAATGCTGACCAACGCCAGCTATTTCGCCTTCACGGCAACGCCCAAGAACAAAACCCTCGAAATGTTTGGCGAAGCACTGCCGCCCGACGCCGAAGGCAAGGTGAAACATCGCCCCTTCCACAGCTACACCATGAAGCAGGCGGTTGATGAGGGATTTATCCTCGATGTGCTCAAGAGCTACACCCCCGTTGAGAGCTACTACAAACTGATCAAGAAAATTGAGGATGACCCGGAATTCGACACCAAAAAAGCGAAAAAGAAACTGCATCGGTACGTCGAAAGCCACAACCACGCCATCCAGCTCAAGAGCGAGATTATGGTGGATCACTTTCACGAGCAGGTGCTGGCTACCAGCAAAATAGGGGGGCAGGCGCGTGCCATGGTGATTACGAACGGCATTGAACGGGCGATCCACTACTTTCATGCTTTTCAGAACTATCTCACAGAACGCAAGAGCCCCTACAAGGCAATTGTGGCATTTTCAGGAGTGCACGATTATGACGGCGCTCAGGTCAGTGAGGCATCGCTTAACGGCTTCCCGAGCGGCGACATTTCCGATAAAATCAAAGACGACCCCTACCGATTCCTCATCTGTGCAGACAAGTTCCAGACTGGCTACGATGAGCCTTTGATGCATACCATGTATGTTGATAAACTGCTTTCAGGTATCAAGGCGGTGCAGGCACTCTCCCGCCTCAACCGCTCACACCCGCAAAAGCACGACTGCTTTGTCCTCGACTTCCAGAACAACGTTGAAACAATTGCATACGCTTTTCAGGACTACTTCCGCACCACGTTGCTTGCCGAAGAGACCGATCCGAATAAACTGAACGACCTCAAGAGAGATCTCGATAACGCGCAGCTCTATTCGTCCGATCAGGTTACTCTGCTCGTTTCACTCTTTCTTGACGGTGCCGACCGTGACCAGCTCGACCCGATTCTCGATGACTCTGTTGCGCTCTATACCAGCACGCTTGATGAGGAGGGACAGGTACAATTCAAGGGCAATGCCAAAGCTTTCTGCCGTTCCTACAGCTTCCTCTCCTCAATCCTGCCCTATATCAATGCCAGATGGGAAAAGCTCTCGATCTTCCTGAACCTGCTTATTTCCAAGCTCCCGACTCCGGTGGAGGAGGATCTCTCGAAAGGTATTCTCGATGCTATCGACATGGACAGTTACCGAGTTGAGAAGAGAGCGATGCAGAACATTGTGCTCCAAGATAGCGATGCCGAAATAGAGCCGATACCGATGGAGGGCGGCGGTCACAAACCGGAACCGAAGCTCGACCGTTTGAGCAATATTCTCAAGAGCTTCAACGAACATTGGAGAGAACAACTGCAAGACCCAGAACGCCAGACCAAACGCATCCTCGACGACATTGCGCCGAAAGTTGCCGATAACACTGCGTATAAAAATGCCAGAGAAAATACTCCGCACACCGCACGTATGGTGCACGACGAAGCGCTTGGCAAGGTGATGCAACTTATCCTGAAAGACGACACCCAGTTCTACAAACTCTTCGTCGAAAACGACTCTTTCCGCCGTGAACTCGGTGATGTAGTCTATGCAATGAATAACGGCTAACAACCATGACTGAACTGATTCTGCTGCAATCAGCATGGATGGTTGGAACAAAATATTTTTCACATGACATCTCTGAACGTTCTTATTGTTGATGATGAAATCAATATCCGCAAGACTCTGACGGTTTTTCTGGAATCACGTGGACACTGTGTTAGGGCGGTAAGTAATTCACGTGATGCATTGGCGGAGGCAGAGCGCATAGTGTTTCACCTTGCCTTTGTTGACTTGCGTTTAGGTACGGAGAGTGGTCTTGATGTGGTGCAGTCGCTCTTGAATGTCTGTTCATCGATCAAGATAGTCGTCATTACCGCCTATGCTTCTATTGATACTGCTGTCGAAGCCATGAAGCGTGGAGCAGCGGACTATATTTCGAAGCCTTTTACACCTGATCAGCTTGAGCTTGTTATCAGGCGTCTTTCGGAAGTGTGTGGAATGGAGCAGCGCATTGCAACGTTGCAGGAAGATTTGAGCCGCATTCATCCGGAAATTACGTTTACCTCCCGTTATCCCTCCATGCAGCGAGTTGTTGAACTGGCTCGTCAGGTTGCCTCGTCTGAAGCTGTTGTGCTTTTACGTGGTCCGAGTGGTACCGGTAAAACGGTGCTTGCACGCACTCTTCATAACTGGAGCAGCAGGGCTGACAAACCATTCGGGGTTATCTCTTGTCCTTCATTAAGTCATGAGCTGCTTGAAAGCGAGCTTTTTGGTCATAGCAAGGGTTCGTTTACCGGAGCCGTCAGGGATAATCAGGGAAGAGTCTTTTCCTGTGAAGGGGGTACTTTGTTTCTTGATGAAATCGGAGACCTGCCCCTTTCAATTCAGCCAAAACTTCTTCGTTTTATTCAGGATCGGGAGTATGAAAGGATTGGGGATCACCAAACACGCAAAGCCGATGTCCGGATCATTGTGGCAACCAATAAAGAGCTTGACAAAGAGGTAAGAGAGGGGCGTTTTCGTGAAGACCTTTTTTATCGGTTGAATGTTATTCAAATTGATTTACCACCTCTTTCAGGCAGGTCGGATGATGTTGAACAGCTCGCTGTCAGTATGCTGAAGTTTTTTGCAGCGCAGAACCATAAAAACATAGAAGGGTTTACGAATGCGGCTTTGCAAGCACTCAGAACCTACCCGTGGCCGGGCAATATTCGTGAATTGCGAAATATTATTGAACGAGCTGTTATTCTGAGCAAAACAGATAGTATTGGTCTGGAACTTTTGCCTGAAAGCATTGTAACCAAAATATATCCCGTCTCTCTTGGAGACCCACTAACCCTTGATGTTATTGAGGAACACCATATTCGTCGTATTCTTGCTTCAACAAAATCACTTCAAGAGGCAGCAGAGCTTCTTGGTATTGATCAGGCAACGCTCTGGAGAAAACGAAAACAGTATGGAATTTAAGCACTGAAGCCGCCTTGCAAAATTCAATGCACTTTCTTTGCTGACGTTGTTTTCTGCAAGATATCGTTTGCTTCCCTTTCTTTATGTTCGGAGATAAACCCATTATTTCCGATTTCATTATGGCAGTTAATAACGCTTTCAGACGGTTAAAAACCTTTCTTCTTGGTGGTGCGCGGGATTTTCGCGATCACAAAATTTTTCATCAACTGGCACTGAGCGCTTTTCTTGCTTGGGTTGGGCTTGGTTCCGACGGTCTTTCCTCTTCCTGTTATGGTCCTCCCGAAGCGTTCAAGGCGCTTCAGGGGCATCCGACACTCGGGATTTTTGTCGCTATTGGCACAGGAATCACCATCTTTATTATTGCAGCCAGTTATTCACATATTATTGAGCTTTTTCCTCATGGAGGAGGTGGATATCTGGTTGCAAGCAAACTGCTCTCTCCCGAGATGGGAGTTATTTCCGGTAGTGCGCTTCTCATTGATTATGTACTTACCATTACCATTTCAATTGCCAGCGGGGCTGATGCTATTTTCAGCTTTTTGCCTGTCGGGTTAATCTCATATAAATTATGGTTCGCTGTCTTTGGAGTCATGGTGCTGCTGTTACTGAACCTACGCGGTATCAAAGAGGCCGTTATGCCCCTGGTTCCTATTTTTCTTCTTTTTGTCATAACCCACCTTATTGTCATTGTCTATGCAGTGATATCCCATCTGGCAAATTTTGGTACGGTCTATCATGAAACCGGGCGTGAGCTTGCCAGTTCATTCCATACCCTCGGAATTTTTGGTGTACTTTTTCTTGTGTTGAAAGCCTACAGTCTCGGTGCCGGTACCTTTACGGGAATTGAAGCGGTCAGTAACGGTTTGCCTGTTTTGCGTGATCCGAAAGTGGTGACGGCAAAGAAAACCATGAACTATATGGCGATCTCTCTTTCATTGACCGTTATGGGGCTTATGTTGGCATATATCCTTTTTGATGTACGGGATATGCCAGGCAAAACTCTCAATGCGATTCTTTTTGAGAGTATAACCGCATCCTGGACAGGCTGGTATGGTGTCACTTTTGTCTGGGTTACCCTCTTCTCGGAAGCCGTGCTGCTTTTTATTGCTGCACAGACCGGTTTTCTTGATGGGCCAAGGGTTCTTGCAAATATGGCGCTCGACAAATGGCTGCCAGCGCGTTTTGCCATGCTGAGTGACAGACTTGTTACGGAAAAAGGCATTCTTGTGATGGGTATTGCCTCACTTGTCATGATGCTCGCATCAAACGGATCTGTTGATTTTCTTATTGTTCTTTACAGCATTAACGTTTTCATTACGTTTTCCCTTTCACAGCTTGGAATGGTTCGCCATTGGTGGGAAAAAAGGGCATCAGAAAAGCTGTGGGCAAGGAAGCTTGTGATTAATGGTGTTGGACTTATGCTGACGACTTTTATCCTGATCTCTGTACTGGTACTCAAGTTTCATGAAGGAGGATGGGTGACTATCCTCATCACAGGAGTGCTGGTTATGGGTGCTTTTTTTATCAAGGGACACTACAACAAGACATATCTGACACTGAAGCGGCTTGATGTTATTGTGGAGGCTGCTGTGCTGACAGGTTCGGATATCCAAGATAAGGAGGGCGAGCCAGCGATGCCAGTGCCAGCGTTTGATCCAAAAGCAAAAACAGCAGCGATTCTTGTTAATGGCTTTAATGGCCTTGGTCTGCATACGCTGTTCAGTGTTTTCCGTCTTTTCGGAAATAGTTATAAAAATTATGTGTTTGTTGAAATAGGTTCTATTGATGCTGGAAACTTCAAGGGAGCTGATGAAATAGACAATCTTGGCAACTTTGTTCGTAATGAAACATCAAAATATGTTGACTACATGACGGAGCATGGGTACTATGCGGAAGCATATTTCTCTCTTGGAACCGATGTCGTTGATGAGGTTAACAAGCTTGTTCCTGCCATCAGGGAGAAATTTCCAGATATTGTCTTTTTTGGAGGGCAGCTCGTCTTCACAAAAGAGTCTATGATGGACCGCTGGCTGCATAACTACACAGTTTTTGCTGTGCAGCGAAATCTTTACGTGCACGGCATTCCTTTTGTGATTTTGCCTGTCAAGGTTTAGTACATTCTTTTCGCTATGATTTCCCCACCCTTGGCAGCTTGAAAAATGCAAGCTGCCAGTTTGCGTTTCCTTGATTATTTCAAGGGAACGCCGCAACTCTCCCCCTCTTTTCTCTTGTTTTATAAGCGATTAAAGTATTGGTACACTTTTTGCATAACTAATTAACATAAACATGTCAGGAGGTTATAGGTGATTGGAATACGACAAAAGCTTGTTCTGGGATTCGGTGGTCTGCTCCTCATTGTTGCAGCAATAGGTGTGCTTACTATCCGTCATATTGATGCCCTTGGCGGAGCTATTGATGTTATTCTCAGGCAGAACTATCGCAGTGTGGTTGCCTGCCAGAAAATGACTGAGTCTCTTGATCGCATTGAC
>CAIQSY010000032.1 GCA_903874585.1 uncultured Chlorobiaceae bacterium
CTCATAATCGTTGTAATTTGTCGCATGGTCTGAAACTCCTTGCTTATAAAGGTGATATCAATCGTTTCGTCACTTTTAATATCGCTGTTTTTCAAGTCGTTTCAGACCTTTTTCATTTTTTTACCGGACGCTACTGATCCACGAACAAGGGATAAAACATGGATATGTCAACATGGCGGGAGATATTCGTGTGGTTGGTCCAAAGCCTGACGGGAGTCCCTGGATGATCGGTATTCAGCACCCACGCCATAAAGAGCTCGTCATAGCCTCAATTCCTCTCCATGCAGGAGCACTGACAACAAGTGGTGATTATGAACGCTATTTCGAGGTCAACGGAAAACGCTATTGCCACATCATCAATCCACGGTCAGGCTATCCTGTCACCTGGTGGCAATCAGTAACCGTTGTGACTCCTTTCGCAATTACCGCTGGAAGCTATTCTACCATAGCAATGCTGAAAGAGAGTGATGGATTGGCATTTCTCGAGAATTCAGGAATGGGTTATCTTGCGATTGATCAGTTCGGCAAAATTTACCACAAAAATACGTAACACTATTTTTACGACTTTTCCCGCTAATGTTTATTAACGACAAACCAGAATGAAATACTCTTCTCTGAGGTCGGTCATTGCCTTTCTTGCTGTTTTTTTGTTGCTCTTCCTCAGAGTAAGCGCCGCCTTTTCTGCAGAATTTCTTGATCCCGAGCAGGCATTTACAATCAGAGCTGAACTGAAAAATCCGAATACGGTAACACTGCATTGGGATATTGCCAAAGGCTACAAGTTATACCGCGATCAGATGACGTTTCGCGTCGAAAATGGCAATGCCCAAGTGCCTGCACCATCTCTCCCGAAAGGCATAACGATAACGGATCCCGCAACCAATGAACAGATTGCTATTTATCATGACGCGCTTGATATTGAGCTTCCAATAACGAAAGCGGATGGCACCTTTATCTTAAATGTTACTTATCAAGGTTGTGCTGAGGATGGACTTTGTTATCCACCAATAACCAAGCTCTTCAAGGTTGATCCTGCCAACGTTGGTCTGCTCTCCATAACGGATGAGAAAGGCAATCCTGTTGCATCAACGGCAATACCAACGGATAGCGCCGCAACGCAATCAGCATCACCGGCGAGTGCTGCAAACAGTTCCGCAACAAAAGCACCATCAAGCGACCTCTCCATTATTGCCTCCACACTTGCTGATGGGAATCTCTGGAAAATCTCATTCGCGTTTCTTGTGTTCGGCTTGCTGCTCTCATTCACGCCCTGTGTGCTGCCGATGGTGCCGATTCTTTCGTCAATTATTGTGGGAGATGGTGTGGTATCGCGTCGTCGCAGCTTTTTGCTGGCGCTCGCCTATTGCCTCGGCCTCGCGCTGGTGTACACCGCCCTGGGCGTTGCCGCTGGTCTTGCCGGTGAAGGGCTTTCGGGCGCATTGCAGAAGCCGTGGGTTTTGGTAACGTTTGCGCTGCTACTGGTATTACTTTCGCTCTCAATGTTTGATGTTTATCAATTGCAGTTACCCACCTCGATGCAGAGCAAGTTGGGCAAGGC
>CAIQSY010000033.1 GCA_903874585.1 uncultured Chlorobiaceae bacterium
AGCGCTTCTGCGAGTTTTGGATGTTGAAAAGCAAACCGCTGTGCTTCCAGAAATCCTGGTTTAACATTCTGCCCTTGCACCGCATAGCCGCCACCCTCCCCCATCAACAGACGGACGACAAACTCTGGCACCGGCAACAGCGCTGGTTTACCAAGTACACCGCCCAATGTATTGGCAAACTCTTTCATGGAAACCGGTGTCGGGCTTACAAGGTTGATGGGTCCGCGATACGCTGGATTATCGAGAGCTTCCAGAATGGTGGAAATCTCGTCATCAATATGAATCCAGGAAATGCACTGATTGCCTGAGCCGATAGGACCGCCAGCGAAAAATTGGAATGGTGCCATCATTTTCTGCAACATACCGCCGCGTGTGGAGAGTACAATGCCGGTTCTCAAAAACACCAGACGACCAACAAGCTTCTCCGCTGCAAGCGCCTCTTTTTCCCAATCAATGCAGATTCTTGCAAGAAAATCACCACCTTTTTTACCCGATTCGGTGAGTGGAGCAGTATCATTGCAACGGTAAAAAGATCCGTAATAACCAATTGCGGAAGAGGAAATAAAAACATCAGGTTTTTCTGATGCTGCCGCAATAGCCGCTACAAGATTGCGGGTACCGTGAATTCTGGAGGTGTAGCACTCCGCCTTGTGCGCTTCAGTCCAGCGACTCTCAAGCAATGGCTTACCGGCAAGATGAATCAGCGCCTTAGCACCATTGATCATGCCCGTCCACTCGCCGCTCTCCATCTCCGAATCCCATTTGATATATGCAGCAGCGCCGGGAATTTTCTGCGCCGCGACCTGCGGAGAACGGGCAAACAGCACAACCTGCTCTTTTCGCGCAATCAATTGCCGCGCAAGTTCAACGCCAATAACTCCGGTGGCTCCGGTAATAATAATATGACTTTGCATCAATAATTGTATTTTAAAAGTGAACGAATGAGAAGACCGATTTTATTCAACAGTCACCGATTTTGCCAGATTTCGTGGACGATCAACATTACAACCTCTCAGTGTGGCAATATGATATGCGAGAAGCTGTAACGGAATCACCGCCAGAAGTGGAGTGATAGGTGCGGATGCTTGAGGAATATAAATCACCTCTTCAGCCAGACGTTTAATATCCTCATCACCCTCATTGGCAATCGCAATTACCCTGCCTTTCCGGCTCCGCACCTCCTCAATATTGCTGAGAATTTTCGCGTAGGTATTATCACGAGTTGCAATAATAATGACCGGCATATCTTCATCAATCAAGGCAATTGGACCATGCTTCATTTCAGCAGCCGGATAACCCTCTGCATGAATATATGATATCTCTTTAAGCTTTAAAGCGCCCTCTAACGCAACAGGAAAGTTATATCCTCTACCGAGATAGAGGAAGTTTTTCGCATCCTTAAAACGTCCGGCAATAGCTTTTATCTGGCTCTCAAGCTCAAGAATGCGGGTAGCTTTATCAGGAGTTGCCGCAAGTTCTTTCAGACTGAGCGTAATTTCATTCCGAGAGAGCGTTCGCCCTTTGCTGAGCGCAAGCGCAAGCATATAGAGCATAATCACTTGAGCCGTAAAGGCTTTCGTGGAGGCAACACCAATTTCAGGTCCGGCATGAGTGTACATGCCGCAATCTGTTTCACGTGCAATGGTTGAGCCAACAACGTTGCAAATGCCCAGCACCAGTGCGCCTCTCTCTTTTGCAATACGCAGCGCGGCAAGCGTATCAGCCGTTTCGCCCGATTGAGAAATAAGAATAACCACGTCACCGACACCAACAATCGGGTTGCGATAGCGGAATTCAGAAGCGTAATCGACCTCAACAGGAATACGCGCAAAATCTTCGATAAGATATTCTCCAAGAAGCGCAGCATGCCAGCTCGTGCCACAGGCGCAAATAACAATACGCTTCGCTTGTTTCAGACGATCGAGATAATCAATAATACCACCAAGCGATATCTTCCCCTCTTCAAGACGGACACGACCACGCATGACATCGTGCATAACGGCTGGCTGCTCAAAAATCTCCTTGAGCATAAAGTGCTCAAAACCGCCTTTTTCAATCTTCTCTAAGGAAAAATCGAGTTGTGTAATCGTTTTTTCCTGCTCAACATTCTCAATTGTTTTAACCGAATATCCATCCCTCGTTATCACTGCAAGTTCACCATCCGAGAGATAGACAACTCTGTTAGTATGTTCTACAAGCGGCGCTGCATCTGACGCAATAAAAAACTCACCTACACCTATTCCAATCACAAGCGGACTACCTTTGCGCGCTACAACAATTTTATCGGGTTCCCGTGCGGTAAGCACACAAAGCCCATAAGCACCCTCAATGTGTCGTAATGTGCGACGAACAACGCGCTCAAGTGCCAGCAACGGATCGAGCTTCCATATTTTATCAATGAGATGAACAAGAACTTCGGAGTCCGTCTCACTCAGAAAAACATAACCATCAGCAATTAACTCTTGCTTGAGCGATGAGTAATTCTCAATAATACCATTATGAATAATGGCAATATCACCTGCTGCGTTGACGTGTGGATGCGCATTGACATCATTAGGTTCGCCATGTGTTGCCCAGCGCGTATGACCAATGCCCATAGTTGCTCCAGCAAGGCGTTGGCGCTCTGCCGAGGAGGACTCTTCGAGTGTACTGACACTGCCCTTGCGTTTCATTACCGAGAGCGTCTCATCAAGCAAAGCAATACCGGCGGAATCGTAACCACGATATTCCAGCCGTTTTAATCCGTTCAAAAGAATCGGGGCGGCATCACGCCAGCCTATATATCCAACAATTCCACACATAGCGTCAGTTTAAAAAAATTTTAGGGTGTTCATTCAAGTATCAGGCAATGGTTTGCGGCGAAACAACCATCTTTCGTAATTACAAACGACATAATGGTTGTGACGGGTTGCAACCATTATAACACCCGCTGCATCTCATTATAAATGTTTGCGGCTTCAGTGGCAACAGCTTGCTCATACTCATCAAGAGTGGCAAAAGTTCCTGACGGATAGATAAGTGCACGGCTGACGTTAATAATGGCGCTTTGCCGATTGGCATCAACGCCAAGATTGACAGCATCTTCCAACGAACCACCCTGCGCGCCAACACCTGGAATTAAGAGAAACAAACCCGGCGCATTGCGACGAATATCGCCAAGTACATGGCTTTTCGTAGCACCAACAACAACGCCGCCATTACCGTTCCTGCTCCACGATGCAACTTTATCGAGAACATTGCGATACAGCGGCATTCCATTCACCATTGCCTGCTCTTCAAAATCCGCAGAACCGGCGTTTGAGGTGAGGCAAAGCACAAAAACCAGCTTCTCCTCATAAACAAAAAACGGTTCAAGTGAATCGAAACCCATATAAGGCGCTACCGTAAGAGCATCAAAAGACCAATGCTCAAAAAAAGCTTGTGCATACATTTTACTTGTATTGCCAATGTCCGCCCGTTTCGCGTCCGCAATGGTCATACAGTGCTCAGGAATAGCGGTGAGCGTCTGCTCCATATCCTGCAAACCGTTAACACCTCTGGCTTCATAAAAAGCGGTATTAAGCTTATAGGCAACCGCATAGTCAGCAGTAGCGCGAATAACTGCGCGGTTAAACTCCAGAACGGGATTCTGATATGAAGAAAAAATTGGAGGGATTTTCATCGGGTCACTATCAAGCCCGACGCACAACAGTGACTTCAATGCCGATATGCGGGAATTTGCCTTCTCTCGAACTGAACTCATAACGTAAAGATTCATCTATTTTAAACGATTCCGACCGAGCACAACGAAACTTATAAGCGCCAGAATACATTGCAAAGTTACCTTGAATATAAAATATGTTTTGCTGCAAGATGCTGCATTAAATGAAGGAATCCCGTAAATTAAGAACTTATGAACTCGCGAACGGTGACTTTTCACCAGCATCGCACCTATTATAACCATGATTGTTGATTGATGGCAAAGAACTCAGTTAAGCCCCCAAATCCTTACAAAAACGAATCGGAACCCAGCACCCCTCGACCCAAATTCCCCATAATGTATTATGTGGTTGTGATTGTGCTTCTCATAGGCGTTCAACTTGCTTTTTTCTGGTCAGGCTCTTCGCAGGAAATTCCCTACAGCACCTTCCGCAAGCTCATTACCGAAGAAAAGGTGGTGTCGGTAAAGCTATCGCCAGAAAGAATTTACGTCAAGCTTAAACCGGGCGTTGATGCTGGTATTCCCATCAAAGAGCCGCAAAGTGACAAGCCGGGCATCTCAATACCGCAATCATCTTCAAAACAGGATGAAATTTATGTCAATCCTGTGCGTGATGATGGCTTGATTGAGCTGCTGGAAAAAAAAGGTGTAAAATATCAAGGAATGCCGAGCAGCACATGGATTAGTGAGCTGCTGCAATGGTTGCTTCCGTTTGGCTTACTGCTTGGTCTCTATTTTTTTGTGTTCCGAAAAATGGGTGGACCGGGTTCGCAGTTTATGAACATCGGTAAGAACAAAGCCGCGCTTTACGAAAATCTTGATGAACACACCCGTATTACGTTTAAAGATGTTGCCGGTCTGGACGAAGCAAAAGCAGAGGTGATGGAGGTTGTCGATTTTCTGAAAGCGCCAAAAAAATACACCACGCTTGGCGGTAAACTCCCGAAAGGTGTGTTGCTGGTTGGTCCTCCCGGAACGGGCAAAACCCTTCTTGCAAAAGCCGTTGCCGGTGAAGCTGATGTACCATTTTTCAGCCTCAGCGGTTCTGATTTTGTGGAGATGTTTGTTGGTGTCGGCGCAGCGAGGGTGCGCGATCTTTTTAAACAGGCAAAAGAGAAAGCACCCTGTATTATTTTTATTGATGAAATTGATGCCGTCGGGCGCAGCCGCGGCAAAGGTGCCATGATGGGTGCTAACGATGAACGTGAAAACACGCTTAATCAGTTGCTTGTTGAAATGGATGGCTTTGCAACCGACAAGGGCGTGATTCTCATGGCTGCCACAAACCGTCCGGATGTGCTTGATTCGGCACTGTTGCGACCAGGACGTTTTGATCGCCAGATTATGGTGGACAAGCCCGATCTTAAAGGACGTATGGATATTTTTAAAGTGCACACCAAAGCTCTTTCTCTCTCAAAAGAGGTGAATCTGAAAGCACTTGCGTCACAAACACCAGGATTTGCCGGTGCTGAAATTGCCAATGCCGCAAACGAAGCCGCACTGCTTGCCTCGCGTCGCAATAAGCAGAGCATTGAGATGAAAGATTTCGAGGATGCTATTGAGCGGGTTATCGCTGGTCTTGAAAAGAAAAACAAAGTAATCAACCCCCGTGAAAAGCAGATTGTTGCTTACCATGAAGCTGGGCACGCTATTGTAAGCTGGATGATGCCTGATAACGATCCAGTGCAGAAAATCTCAATTGTACCACGCGGCATGAGCGCGCTTGGCTACACCATGAATATTCCGCTTGAAGATCGCTATCTGATGACTAAAAACGAGCTCATTGGGCGCATTTGTGGTTTGTTAGGCGGACGTATTGCCGAACAGATTATCTTCAATGAAATTTCGACAGGTGCCCAAAATGACCTCGAAAAGATAACCAGCATTGCCTACAACATGGTAACGGTGTATGGTATGAGTGAAAAACTTGGCAACATTTCATTCTATGAAAGCAATAATCCATACTATGGCAGCCCTGGTGTTGATAAAAAATATGGAGAAGAGACTGCACGCCTGATTGACCGCGAGGTGATGAGCATTATTGAAGATGCACGCATGAGGGTGATGACGCTGCTTACTGAGAACAGGGATAAGCTCGAAAAGCTGGCAAGTGAATTGCTGCTCAAAGAGATGCTTCAATACCCTCAGGTCGAAGAGATTCTCGGCAAACGTGCGGAGGGGCTCTTCCCGACAATGCACTTGGAAGATGCTGCTGAAACCGATACGTTTCTTGAAGTATCAGAGAATGATGGAAACACCACGCAAAACAACGGCACCGAAAAGCTTACGGATCAAGAGCGAGCTGAACTTGAAGAGGCCGTTGCTCGACTCAAGCAAACGAGAAACCTGCCTGAAACCTGATAAAAAGTTAGATGCGGTTGGATGGTTTGAGAGCGACGGTAGAAGGCTGAGCAGAAAGTAAAAGTAGAAACGACAAAAGGCAGGTTATTCCTGCCTTTTGTCGTTATTCATATATTTATTTATCTTTGTTCAGTGTGGGTCCCGAGGGAGTCGAACCCCCGACCTACTGGGTGTAAACCAGTCGCTCTAACCAACTGAGCTAGGAACCCATCAATCAAGGGGCGAATTATAACACAAATAATTGATTCTTACAAATATGAAATATTTTTTGTGGACTATCCGTAACCCGCTTATGATTTGGTAATTTTATCGAAGTCTTTCGTGATGGAGTGAAACATCTTATTCGTTGAAGTCTGCATGATAATCGACATACCAGCATTCGTCATAGCATGAAGAATATTTTCAGGCACAATACGAAAGGCTGGATAGAGAATAAAGCAGACATCAATCCTTAAATCGAACTGTACTCGAGTTTTCTCTGCATCAACCGGACGAAGCTCCATATCAGCAAAAGCTTTTCCTTCAAAACGATACTTACCAGGATCTTCAATGTTATCAGGTGCTGGATGGTGCTGCCAGCGTATTTTTTTCCCGACGGTGTAACGCTGAATCACCTCATCAGGCAAATCAGCCGGATCGTTGTATTCGATGTGAGCAGGCAGTTCAACAAGCAGCTCTTCAAGCTGTTCAACGAAAAAAATCACATCGAACGGGTTGTTTTGCGGATCAGTTACCCGAAAGTGCCACTTATAAACATTGTCGATATCGGTAAGTTCGACCTTGTGACAAAAGGGGTTGAAACCCAATATTTTTTTCTGATCGGAGAGATAGGCGACGGTATGGTTAAACTCACCGTGAAATATCCAGTCACCTTTGCTGACTCCTGTCGCTTCCATTTTCATCGTATCGCCTTTCCTCTATTTCGTTTACATGAGTTCCGATTTCAGACGTTCTGTCTGGTCGTGCATTTTGAGCGCTTCGATAATGTCTTTCAAATCGCCTTGCAAAATTTGCGGCAAAGCGTGACTTGTAAAGCCAATACGATGGTCGGTAACGCGTGATTGGGGATAGTTGTAGGTTCGGATTTTCGCGCTTCGGTCGCCGGTAGTCACCATCGAACGGCGCATATCGGCGCGTTGCTGCTGCTGCTCCGCAAGCTGAATATCGTAAAGCTTGGTACGCAACATCTGCATCGCCCGCTCCTTATTCTGAAGCTGCGAACGCTCCTCCTGGCAGGCAGAGACAATGCCAGTAGGGATATGCGTAATACGCACAGCGGTCTCCACCTTATTGACGTTCTGTCCCCCTTTCCCACCGCTGCGATAGGTATCAAAACGCAAATCATCGCGCCGTATATCCACATCAACCTCTTCAGCTTCCGGCAACACCGCAACACTCACCGCCGAGGTGTGGATGCGCCCCTGCGTTTCAGTATCGGGTACGCGCTGCACACGATGCACACCACTTTCATACTTCATGGTGCCATAAACATCATTGCCGCTCACTTCGAGCACCATCTCCCTGAAACCGCCCGGCACTGAACTTTCATTAAAGTTCAACACCTGATACTTCCACCCCTGCTGCTCGGCATAGCGCTGATACATTCGCGTCAAGTCCGCGGTAAAAAGCGCCGCCTCTTCGCCACCAGTTCCAGCACGAATCTCGATAATAACATTACGCGAATCTGCCTCTTCTTTTGGGAGCAGCAGTACCTTCAGTCGCTGTTCAAGCTGCGGCAGCGTTTGCTCCAGCTCATCAATCTCCAACTCCACCATCGCTTTCATATCGCTATCACTCTCCTCTTGCAGCAGTTGGCGCAATGCCTCAAGCTCCGACGTTTTCTGTGCATAACAATCATACGCCAGCACAATCTCCTTGAGATCGCTGTACTCTTTGTTCAGCTTTTTATAGCGTGCCTGATCAGTTGCTGCATTGGGATCGGCAAGCAACTGCTCAAGATCGAGGTGTTTCTCTTTAATCGACTGTAATTTATCAAGCATGTTTTTTTGCTAATCGACACTCAAAGGTTGAAAATATCATTGAGAAGAATATAGGCGAAGAGACCGAGAAGCAGCATCATACCTATCTGCTGAATACGCATTTTGAGTTCGAATGGCATTTCACGCCCCATAATGCCCTCAACAGCGTTCAGTACAAATTGACCGCCATCAAGCGCTGGAACAGGCAACATGTTGATAATTGCCAGTGAAATTGAGAGCATCGAAAGGAAATAGAGGAAGCTGACGGGTCCCTGTTCAGCACTTTGGCTCGCGATTTTTGCAATCTTGATTGGTCCGCCAACTGACTTACGGAAATCCTCCTGACCCGTAAAGATTTTTGCAAATCCCTGCACCGTCATAGCGCTCATCTTCCACGTCTGGCTAATACCGCTGACAATGGATTCGGGCACGCTGAGCTTTCTCCGATCGGAGGTAATCGTCTGTTTCAACGAAATACCAATTTTACCCGCTGCCGTCGGTACAACCGTTGTTACCATAGTTTCACCTTCAGCGCGAATACGCTCGGCAGTGATAACCTTGCTCTCTTTGGTTGCCAGATGCTGCCACGTTATGCTGAGTGGCTTGCCCGCATTGGCAGAGATAATTCCCACAACCTCCGTCCAATCAGAAACAGGCTTGCCATTCATCGCCGTAATAAGCGCACCTGATTTCATACCGGCATTGCTTGCGGGCATATTACTCAAAACTTCATCAACAACAGGTGGTACAATTGGACGAATACCAAGACTCTGCTTGTCGTTAAGACTCGACATAATGTTTGCCGGTGCCTGCACAGTCACGCTCTTGCCATCGCGAAGCAGCGTATAACGAAGCGATGATGCTGTAAAAAGTGCTGGATCAAGCGCCTCTTCCCAACTCTCAAGCGCTTTACCGTTTGCCTGCTGCAACCGGTCGCCAGTCTGCATACCCATTGCGGCAAAAATGGAACCTTTTTCGATAAACGCAGGATTACTGACGCTGGTACGCGATTCACCAAGCGCAAGTGTAATGCCGATAAAGATGCACGCTGCAAGAATAATGTTCATACCCACACCGCCAGCAAGCACAATCAAGCGTTGCCAAGCAGGTTTTGCCCTGAACTCCCACGGTTGTGGTTCACTGCTTTGAAAATTGGTATCGAGGCTTTCATCAATCATACCAGCGATTTTCACATAGCCGCCCAGTGGAAACAAGCCAATACCGTACTCGGTTTCACCAATTTGCTTTTTCCAAAGCCGTAAATTAAAAAAATCAAAGCCGATATAGAATTTATCGACACGCATGCCAAACAGCTTTGCTGTCAAAAAATGACCGAGTTCATGAACGGTAACCAGTATGAAAATGGCAACAATAAAAAAAAATGTGGTACTCAGAACATCCATGACAATCCTTTATTTCAGTAGAAAATGAGTCGTTTCCGTTATGCCGATAGACGGCGCAACGGAAACGAGCCTCTTATTGAGGTTGGTTTATAGATTTATGCAATCAGTTTTCTTGCCGTTTCACGTCCCCAACGGTCGGCCTGGAGATATTCGTCAAGTTCAACTGGCGAATAAGCTTCATGCGCCTGCATGGTTTTTTCGACCGTGGCAGCAATGTCAGTAAATCCAATCTTCCGGTCGAGGAAAGCTGCTACAGCAATCTCGTTTGCCGCGTTCAGTACAGCAGGATAGGTACGACCGGCTTTCAGCGCGTCAAACGCCAGACGGAGAGCGGGGAAACGTACCATATCAGGCTCCTCAAAAGTAAGGGTTCCGATCTTTGTCAGGTCGAGCTTGTGGATGCCGCTTTCGCACCGTTCTGGCCATGATAGAGCATACGCAATCGGAGCGCGCATGTCAGGCGATCCAAGCTGTGCAATGACACAACCGTCGATATATTCGACCATTGAATGAATGATGCTCTGGGGATGTACCACAACGCCAATTTTTTCAGCAGGCATGTTAAAGAGCCAGTGCGCCTCGATTACCTCAAGACCTTTATTCATCATAGTTGCGGAGTCAATCGTGATTTTTGCACCCATTGTCCATTGCGGGTGTTTCAGCGCCTGCTCAAGCTTTACATTTTTCATCTCCTCTGCCGAGGTGTTGCGGAACGGACCGCCCGAAGCGGTCAGTATGATGCGTTCAACATCCTCTGGCCGATGGCCGGCAAGCGACTGGAAAATTGCAGAGTGTTCACTGTCAACTGGCAGCAAGTGGACGTTATGTTTCTTTACCAGATCAGAAACGAGCTGCCCAGCGACAACAAGTGTCTCCTTGTTGGCCAATGCGATATGCTTGCCAGCCTTGATTGCAGTGACTGTTGGCACCAGTCCGGCGGCTCCAACGATGGCCGACACGACCATCTCTACGCCATCGGCAGAGGCAATGGTGGCGGCACCTTCGAGGCCGTAAAAAATTTCAGGTTTGTGAGAACCGAGCAGCTCTTGCAGTTTTTTTACCGAATCAGCATCTCTGACTGAAACCGCATCCGGTCGGAATTCTTTGATCTGCTCCGCAAGCAAGGGAACATCGTGACCTTCGGCGAGACCGATAATATTGAATTTTTCGGGATGCTGCCTGACAACGTCAAGTGTACTGAGTCCGATTGAGCCGGTACTGCCAAGGATGGATAGTGAACGCATAAGGGTATAAATGATATGTTGCCAGGTTACTTGAATTGCTGGTCTGAAGTTATACTTTTTCGTGGATGCTTACAAATAGGCGATGATGAGGACTCATAGACCTAAACTGAGCGATTTGTAAAACAGCACCCATTCGACTGCTGATAATGTATAAATGATGTGCTTTTTGTGGCTTGGCTTCGACTTGTCATATTATTTCAGGTCGAAAACCACATGCTCACTACCTTGTTATACGCTTGAGAGATGAGGAAAGCGTAGAATTGGTATGTTCAACTTCGGTTTAAGCCTGAATCGCTCAATTCAGGTTATTTATCTCGACAGATAACGCCGCACAAGCACCACTCAAAGAGAGCAGTGTTCGTGCATTTTATTTGATGATTCTGCAAGAATAACAGTTATCCGAAAAACAGCTATATTCAGAACTCTTACATAATCTAACATCGGCATGAAATGCGTTTCTGCGATGTCGAAAAACAAGAGGAAATAAAAAATCTCCGGTCAAAAGATTTTTTATACTAACTTTCTTTTAAATAGTGAGTTAAAGAATAACAAATCCATGAAACACATTATATCAGTACTGGTTGAAAACAAATTCGGCTCACTGAACAGGGTTGCCGCCATGTTCAGTGCTCGCGGCTTTAACCTCGAAAGCATCTCCATCGGCGAAACCGAGGATACGGAAATCTCGCGCATGACTATTGTTACAAGAGGCGAAGATCAGATCATCAGTCAGGTGCTCAAGCAGCTCAATCGGCTTGTCGATACCATCAAGGTCACCGACCTTACTCGTCAGCCACATGTTGAGCGCGAATTGCTTTTGATGACGCTCAAACTCAGCAAAGCACAACAGCATGAGATTTTTGAATTGATCACCGTTTTTAAAGGAAAAGTCGTGGATATAAAACAAAAATCCATTACTATTGAAGTCATCGGAACGCCAGACAAGATCAACACAACTATTGATATCTTCAGACCCTACGGCATCAAAGAGATTGCTCGATCAGGTGCTGTAGCAATCCATAGAGGCGAATAAAAGCTATTATTGCGGTATTACAAAATCAATCAAAACTACAGTACATGATGAACGTTTATTATGACAAAGATGCTGATCTCAGCTATCTGCAGGGCAAAAATATTGCCATTCTCGGTTACGGCAGCCAGGGGCATGCACACGCTCTGAATCTGAAGGAGAGTGGCTTGAATGTTTGCGTTGGTCTTCGCCCTGAAAGCGCTTCATGCGCCAAAGCACGCGAGGCTGGCTTGCAGGTTACTACCGTTGCTGAAGCAACAAAATGGGCTGATATTGTGATGGTACTGCTGCCTGACCAGAATCAGAAAGCAATCTACGATGCAGAAATTGCGCCGAACCTTGTGGCAGGCAACACGCTTGCTTTTGGCCACGGCTTCAATATTCACTACAACCAGATTATTCCGGCAGAGACCATCAACGTCATCATGATTGCGCCGAAAAGCCCCGGTCACCTTGTGCGCCGCACTTATACTGAGGGCAACGGTGTTCCTTGTTTGATTGCCGTGCATCAGGATGCCACCGGCGAGGCAAAGCAGCAGGCACTTGCCTGGGCAAAAGCACTTGGCGGCACAAAAGCTGGCGTTATTGAAACCAACTTCAAGAACGAAACGGAAACCGATCTCTTTGGTGAGCAGGCCGTTCTTTGCGGTGGCTCCGCTGAGCTGATCAAAGCTGGTTTTGAAACGCTTGTTGAGGCAGGATACCCTGAAGAGCTTGCCTACTTTGAGTGTATGCACGAGTTGAAACTGATTGTGGATCTCTATTATGAAGGAGGTCTTTCGAGAATGAACTATTCCGTGAGCGACACGGCTGAATATGGCGGCATGACACGCGGTCCACGCCTTATCACCCCAGCGGTAAAAGCTGAGATGAAGAAGATTCTTGAAGAGGTTCAGGATGGTCGCTTTGCCAAAGAGTTTATTGACGAATGCAATGGTGGCTACAAAAACCTGAGTAAACTCAGAGCAGACAACAGTGGTCACGCCATTGAAAAGGTTGGCGCAAAACTGCGCAACATGATGAGCTGGCTGATTAAAAAATAACCCGGATAACAAGCAGAGATGTATAAAATAGTTTCTATACCGGGTGATGGCATTGGACCCGAAGTTGTTGCTGGAGCTGTTGCCGTGATGCAGCAGCTCTCAAAAAAACATGGTTTTGAAATTCAGATTGAGGAGCACCCTTTTGGTGGTGCATCCTATGACTTGCATGGCGAAATGCTCACCGAGGCAACGCTTGAAGCTTGCAGAAATTGCGATGCCGTGCTGCTTGGCGCTGTCGGCGGTCCAAAATGGGAAAATCTGCCGCACGAGCACAAGCCAGAAGCAGCCCTGCTGAAAATCCGCAAAGAGCTTGGCTTGTTTGCCAACCTCCGTCCGGCAAAAGTGTATGACGCGCTGATTGACGCCTCGTCACTCAAGGCGGATGTGGTTCGTGGCACTGATTTTGTTGTCTTCCGCGAACTCACCGGCGGTATCTACTTTGGCCAGCCACGCGGTTTCGATGCAACAAAAGGCTGGAACACCATGGTGTACGAAGGCTACGAGGTTGAGCGCATTGCCCGTCTCGCTTTTGAAGCTGCCCGTCAACGCAAAGGCAGAGTAATGTCGATCGACAAAGCCAACGTGCTTGAAGTGTCGCAGTTCTGGCGCAACGTCGTCATTGAGGTACACAAAGATTTTGCCGATGTGGAATTGAGCCACATGTATGTTGATAATGCCGCCATGCAGATTGTGCGTAACCCGAAGCAGTTCGACGTTATCGTTACCGGCAATCTCTTTGGTGATATTTTAAGCGATATTGCCGGCATGATTACTGGAAGCCTTGGAATGCTTCCATCGGCAAGCATCGGCACAAAACACGCGCTCTACGAGCCAATTCACGGCAGTGCGCCCGATATTGCCGGACAGAACAAAGCCAACCCGATTGCCACCATTGCATCGGTTGCCATGATGTTTGAACATAGCTTTGGACGTCCTGACATTGCAAGAGAGATTGAACAGGCAATCGAGGCAACACTTGCGGCAGGACTACGGACAGCCGATATCGCCAATCCTGGTGATGCCACAGTGTCCACTACAGCAATGACCGAGGCAATTGTGAAAAACCTCAGCGCCTGATTGAAATAACTCCATTACTCTACCTATGGCACAGACGATAACACAGAAAATTCTTTCAAAAGCCGCTAACCGGAAATTCGTGGACGCTGGTGAAAGCGTGTGGCTGAATGTTGATATTCTCCTCACCCACGATGTCTGCGGTCCACCAACATTCGATATTTTTAAGGAGGAGTTTGGTCCCGACGCGAAAGTGTGGGATCCCGAAAAAGTTGTTGTGCTGCCCGATCACTACATCTTCACCGCCAACGAGCACGCCCACCGCAACATCGACCTCCTGCGGCAGTTCGCTAAAGAGCAAGGGCTCAAGCACTATTATGATGTTGGTACTGAACGATACAAAGGTGTCTGCCACGTAGCGCTTGCCGAAGAGGGATTCAACCTGCCCGGCACGGTGCTTTTTGGAACCGATTCGCATACATGCACGTCCGGCGCTTTTGGCATGTTCGGCACCGGCATTGGCAACACGGATGCCGCCTTTATTCTCGGCACCGGCAAGCTCTGGGAAAAAGTTCCTGAATCCATAAAGTTCATATTTGATGGAGAGATGCCCGCGTATCTAACGGCAAAAGATCTGATTTTGCAGATTCTCGGCGATATCACCACCGATGGCGCAACCTACATGGCTATGGAATTTGATGGTGAAGCAATTTTCTCACTCCCAATGGAGGAGAGAATGACGCTGACCAACATGGCTATTGAAGCTGGTGGTATGAACGGCATTATAGCCGCAGATAAGATTGCTGAAGAGTACGTTAAAGCAAGAAGCAAAAAGCCTTACGAGCTCTTCAAGAGTGACGCTGACGCGCAGTATCACAGCACTTATCGCTACAATGTACGTGAGCTCGAACCAGTTGTTGCTCAGCCGCACAGCCCCGACAATCGCGCTACAGTAAGAAGCGTTGCCGGCACAAAAATCACCAAGTCTTACATTGGTTCTTGCACTGGTGGAAAGCTGACCGATTTTATGATGGCAGCTAAAATTCTGAAGGGACAGAAAGTTGCTGTGACGACAAACATTGTGCCTGCAACCGTTCAGGTTGCCCGCAGCCTTGAAACGGAACAGTACGAAGGAGTAAGCCTGAAAAAGATTTTTGAAGACGCTGGATGCAGCGTTGCCCTCCCCTCATGCGCGGCATGTCTTGGCGGACCTGCCGATACGGTCGGTCGCTCAGTGGATAAAGACGTTGTTGTCTCAACCACCAACCGCAATTTCCCGGGACGAATGGGCAGCAAACACGCAGGCGTTTACCTCGCCTCACCACTCACGGCAGCAGCGTCGGCAATTATAGGCAAACTCACCGATCCGAGAGATTTTCTCTGATCACTCTATGAAAGGATGAATTAAGAAGAATCAACAACATGGAAACTATCATTCAGGGCAAAGCATACGTTTTAGGCAAGAATATTGATACTGACCAGATCATTCCGGCTGAACACCTTGTGTACAGTCTCTCTGATCCTGCTGAGGTGGTTTTGTACGGCAAGTATGCGCTTTCTGGCGTCCCTCCAGCCCAAGGCGGATTGCCTGAAGGCAACATCCCGTTTATCAATGGTGACGATGTGCATTCAGCATTTACCATCATCATTGCTGGTCCAAACTTCGGCTGCGGCTCATCGCGCGAGCATGCTCCGTTTGCATTGAAAGTCGCTGGTGTGAAAGCAATTATCGCTGAATCTTACGCGAGAATTTTCTACCGCAACTGTGTTGATGGCGGCTTTGCCGTTCCTTATGAATGCACGGAGCACCTCAACCAAGTAATCAATACCGGCGATGAGCTGCGCATTGATGTGGCATCAAATACCATTGAAAACCTGAGCAGTAATATTACGTACAAACTCAATCCACTTGGCAGCGTTTTCCACATCGTCGAAGCTGGTGGAATTTTTGCTTATGCCAGACAAGAAAATTTAATGGCTCAAAGCTGATTTATGACTTCAAGTACAAATCTTATTGAACTTTACGACACCACCCTGCGTGACGGTACGCAGGGTGAGCACATCAACCTTTCAGTACAGGACAAACTGCTTATCGCCCAAAAACTCGATGAGTTTGGGATGGATTACATTGAAGGCGGATGGCCAAGCAGCAATCCAAAAGATGAGGAGTTTTTCATCAAGGCAAGGCAGCTTCGTTTTAACCATGCAAAACTGTGCGCTTTTGGCTCAACGGCCCGTTCTGTAGCCACCGTTTCCAGCGATCCCAATCTGCTCGGTCTGCTGCACTCCGAAACTCCGGTTATTACCATCTTTGGCAAAACGTGGAAAGCTCACTCCGTCAAAAGTCTTGGGATTTCTGACGAAGAAAATGTTGAACTGATTTTCCGTTCCGTTGAATTTCTCAAGCAAGCGGGGCGCGAAGTCTTTTTTGATGCGGAACATTTTTTTGACGGCTACAAAGATAATCGCGACTTTGCAATAAAGATGCTGCTTGCTGCCGTACAAGGCGGTGCAACACGCCTCGTTCTGTGCGACACCAATGGCGGCTCTCTGCCGCACGAAGTCACGGATATTGTCGCACACGTCATTGCTGCTACGGGCGTGCCGGTTGGCATACATTGCCACAACGACAGCGATTTAGCGGTAGCAAATTCTCTTGCTGCCATTATGGCTGGAGCTACCCATATTCAGGGCACCATCAACGGTATTGGCGAACGATGCGGCAATGCCAATCTTATCAGCATTATTCCCAATATCATGCTGAAACTGCAACGCTCATGCACCTTTGTCGAGCATTTGACGCAACTCACCTCGCTCTCAAAGTTCGTGTATGAGATTCTCAATATGCCGTCAAACACCAGAGCGCCCTTTGTCGGAAAATCGGCATTTGCGCACAAAGGCGGCATTCATGTCAGCGCCGTTATGAAAGAGAGTTCGCTCTACGAACATATCGATCCAAAACTTGTTGGAAATCATCAACGTGTTCTGGTTTCAGAACTTGCAGGGCAAAGCAACATCCGCTATAAAGCACAGGAACTCGGTATCACCTTGCCCGAAAAAAGCGATGTATTTAAAAATATCGTCCACCATGTCAAGGAGCTTGAACATGAAGGATACCAGTTTGATGGCGCAGAAGCCTCATTTGCTCTGCTGCTGCACAAAGAGCTGGGCAACTTTACACCATTCTTTGAAGTCGTTGAAACTAAAGTACATATCGAATCAAGCAACGATGCCCGCAATGTCGATCAGGCTGTGCTCAAAGTGATGGTTGGCGGTGAAATTGAGCATATTGCTGCCGATGGCGACGGACCGGTCAACGCGCTCGATAAAGCGCTTCGCAAAGCGCTCCTGCACTTTTATCCCGAGATCAAAAGTATCAAGCTCATTGACTACAAAGTGCGCGTTTTAGAGGAGAAGCGGGGCACAAGCGCAAAAGTTCGGGTACTCATTGAGTCCAGCAACGGTCGAGACACCTGGGGCACGGTCGGAGTGTCAACCAACATTATTGAAGCAAGTCTCCATGCACTTCAGGATAGCATGAACTACCACCTCTTTACGCTGAAGAGTTCACCGCAGGCTGGATAAGCTGCTGAAATAGCAAAAATCACAAAGCGCCGCATTGATAATTTCGTTATGACGTTCATTATGAAATTATCAATGCGGCGCTTATTCATTATGTAGCGAAATGAGCAGCTATTTGATATTGTTGCTCTCCATGTACTGCATAATTCTTGCAGCATGGTCGCGATCTTCCTGATTCAATTGCTTGAAAATATTCGATGAATAGGAGTTTGTCGGGCTATCGAGAAACTGCTGAAAGTGCGACTCACCGGCAGCCATCTCAAGCTCATAAGCTATTTTAAATGCTTCGGCTCGCAATGGTGGAGTAACCGTATAAGTATCAATGAGCTTGGAAATTCTCTCATTGGTTTCAACAAGTGCCTGTAAATCTTTTGCCAGCAGATTGTCGGGGAAAAACTCTTTTTGCTGAGGTTTTTTCTTCTCCTGCTGAAACAATGACGCATGACCTTGCTCCTCCATGGACAAATCCCACCAGAAATCCTCGTCTTCAAAGAAGCAATCGTTAAAGAGCAGATAGAGTTTGGCAAGGTTCAATTCCAGTTGGATTGACTCGTCAAGGTGTTGCTGAAGTTCTTCTGACATAAGTATTCTTTTTTAAAAGAGACAGTTCTTGTTGTGACGACTGTTTTACTTCAATTGTTGTGACGATACGAGGCATACTCCTGCAAACTTTTTACGCCAAACTCCTGATGGCGAATACAGTCAATTGCCTGCACCGACGCTTCTGCTGCTTCGATGGTAGTGACGAACGGCACATTGTTCAACACTGAGGCGGCGCCAATTGCCTCTTCATCATGCAACGCTTTTTCACCGCGCGGCGTATTGATGACAAAGTTGATTTTGCCGTGCTTGATAATGTCGAAAATGTTGGGTCTTCCCTCCTCACCAACCTTATACACTTTTTTACATTCAATGCCATTCTCGGTTAAGAACTGATGCGTTCCAGCAGTGGCAACCAGATCGAAATCCATGCGGAAAAGAGCTTTGGCAATAGCAAGAATGCGTTGATTTTTATCTTGATCGTTAACGCTGATAAAGATGGTTCCTGAGAGTGGAAGCTGCATATTTGCCGCTTGATAGGCTTTGGCGAATGCTTCAGGGAATTCATCAGCAAGGCTCATTGCCTCGCCGGTCGAGCGCATTTCAGGACCGAGATAAACGCCCGATTTCACAAATTTCGAGAAGGGAAAAACAGGCTCTTTAATCGCCAAATGCTTCATGCCAAGCTCATCGCAATCTTTCAGATTGTACTCTTTGCGCAAGTCGCTGAGCTTTTCACCAAGCATAACTCGTGTCGCTATTTTGACCACCGGAATCGCGGTTGCCTTGCCGACAAATGGCACGGTTCTGCTGGCGCGTGGATTTACCTCAATCACAAACACACTATCACTCTGCACAGCGTACTGAATGTTCATCAAACCAACCACTTTCAAATTTTCTGCCAGCGTTCGGGTATATGCCTTCATGGTAGCAATCGCCTGCTTGCTGATATTGTAGTAGGGTAGAATGGAGGTGGAATCGCCGCTGTGTATGCCAGCCGCCTCAACGTGCTGCATAATGCCGCTGATCACGCAATCGGTGCGGTCAGCAATCGCATCAATGTCGAATTCCACCGCAGTTTCAAGAAAACGGTCAATCAGCAATGGATATTTTTCAGTAATAAAGAGCGCCTGATCAATGTACTCTTTCAATGAATCATCGCTATAAACAATCTTCATGGCACGTCCGCCAAGCACATAACTTGGGCGCACCAGCGCGGGATAACCAATGCGCTTCGTAATCTCTTTTGCCTCTTCAAAGCTGATAGCGGTGCCATATTCAGGATGAGGGATATTGAGCTTTTCAAGCAGCGCACCAAATTTCTTGCGATCCTCTGCCAAATCAATGCCTTCCGACGAGGTTCCAAGAATGGTAACGCCAGCTTCATGCAACTTGGTTGAGAGCTTGAGTGGCGTCTGCCCGCCAAAGCTTACAATAACGCCAAGCGGTTTTTCGTGCTCAATAATACGAATGGTATCTTCAAAAGTGAGTGGTTCAAAGTAGAGCTTGTCGGCAATATCGTAATCGGTGGAAACTGTTTCAGGGTTGCAGTTCACCATAATGGTTTCATAGCCAGCTTCCCGTAACGCAAACACCGCCTGCACACAGCAATAGTCAAACTCAATGCCCTGACCAATCCGGTTTGGTCCGCCACCAAGAATAATCACCTTTTTGCGATCAGAAGAGATCGACTCATTCTCCTCCTCATACGTTGAGTAATGGTAAGGCGTTTTGGCATCGAACTCCGCCGCGCAGGTATCAACGGTTTTGAAAACAGACTCAATCCCGTAATGTTGTCTCAATGCGCGAAGAACAGGTTCGGTCGTCGTAAAAATATTGGCAAGCTGAAAATCGGAGAAGCCGTTCTGCTTGGCTTGTAACAGTCGCTCAGCAGGGAATTTCCGGGCAAGGGCAAGAACCTCATGCGTCAGGTCGGAAGCTTGAATGGTCATGCAATCTCGATAGAATTTTTAAAAAAGAGGCTTCGGGATAGCGCTGATAACACCGCTATAATGTTCATAACCGTAACGAACGCTTTTCATTACCGAACAATCGGGTATTATTATACAAAAATGCCCATGCTTCTCAAAGCTGCCGTTTACTTGTATTCATCTGGCTTCTTTTTTTGCATTCTCAAAAATGGGTAAGGATTTTTTTACATTGAGAAGCGCAATCCATAAACCACAACACTGAAGCGTTGGTCATGTATCATGTTCTCGTTCACCTTACTATCTGGTACGCAAAAAAGGCGTAATCAATATCTATGAATACAAAGATTTTTGACTCTATCGACGACGCTCTTGAAGATATCCGACAAGGGAAACTCGTTATTGTTATTGACGATGAAGATCGCGAAGATGAAGGCGATTTTATTGGTGCTGCCGATCGGGTGACGAAAGAGATGATCAATTTTATCACACGTGAGGCACGAGGATTATTGTGCGTCGCCGTTACCATGGCGCGGGCAAAAGAGCTGGAGCTTGACCCGATGGTTCAGCGCAATACTTCGCAGCACGAAACCAATTTTACGGTTTCAGTTGATGCAATTGCCGAGGGAATTACCACCGGAATCTCAGTTTATGACCGCACGATGACCATCAAAATGCTGGGTGATCCGGCATCAAAGGCGGATGATTTTTCACGTCCCGGTCATATTTTCCCGCTTCGCGCAATGGATGGTGGCGTTTTGCGGCGTGTGGGGCACACTGAAGCAGCGGTTGATCTTGCGCGACTTGCTGGCTGTAGTCCTGTCGGACTGCTCTGCGAAATTTTGAACGATGATGGCAGTATGGCAAGACTTCCCGAACTCATCAAACTGAAGGCGAAATTTGGTCTGAAGCTTATTACGATTAAAGCGCTTGTTGCTTATCAGATGCAGCGCAACAAACTGGTGCAACGCGCCGTTGAAGCTCGATTACCTACTGAATATGGTGAGTTTCAACTCATTGCTTACGAATCATTTACCGATCATCATAACCATATTGCTTTTGTCAAGGGCGATGTTTCCACAGCAGAGCCGGTGCTTGTGCGCGTGCATTCACAGTGTGCTACGGGCGATACGTTTGGCTCGCTGCGTTGCGATTGCGGTCACCAGCTCGCTTCGGCTCTCACCATGATCGAAAAAGAGGGACGCGGCGTTCTTGTTTATCTGATGCAGGAGGGACGTGGCATTGGATTGATCAACAAGCTGAAAGCCTATAATTTACAGGATCAAGGCTTTGATACCGTTGAGGCGAACGAAAAGCTTGGCTTTAAGGCTGATTTACGCGATTATGGCATCGGTGCTCAGATTCTCAAAGATTTAGGCGTCAGCAAAATGAAGCTAATGACCAATAATCCCAAAAAAGTGGTTGGACTTGAGGGGTATGGACTGGAAATTGTAGAGCGAATTCCCATTGAAATTGCACCTAATGCAATCAATCAAAGCTATCTGGATACGAAACGCGACAAGCTTGGGCACATGATTGGTTGTTCGTGCAGCTCCATAAGCCGTTCTTTTGAATAACATTATTATCAACGACTAAACTTCCGTCAGGAAAAAGGCTGAAAAGACGATGGACACTGATATTCTTCAAAAGCAGGATCAAGAGATTTTTAATGCGATTGCCTGCGAAACAACGCGCCAGACTGAAACACTTGAGCTGATTGCGTCAGAAAATTTTACCAGCCGTGCGGTTATGCAGGCGTGCGGATCGGTAATGACCAACAAATATGCTGAGGGCTATCCGGGCAAGCGCTACTACGGCGGCTGTGAATGTGTTGATATTGCGGAGAACCTTGCACGCGATCGGGCGAAAAAGCTCTTTAACTGCGACTACGTTAATGTGCAGCCACATTCCGGCTCAAGCGCCAACATGGCGGTTCTCTTTTCGGTGTTGAAACCCGGCGACAAAATTATGGGGCTTGACCTTTCGCACGGCGGGCACTTGACGCATGGTAGTGCCGTCAATTTCTCCGGGCAGATGTTCGATGCGCACTCTTACGGCGTTGATCGTGAAACCGGCTGTATTGATATGAATAAGGTTGAGGAGCTTGCGCTGCAAGTTCGTCCAAAACTGATTATCTGCGGTGCAAGCGCCTATTCACAAGGATTTGACTTCAAAACGTTCCGCGAGATTGCCGACAAGATTGGTGCATTGCTGATGGCTGATATTGCCCATCCCGCCGGCCTGATTGCTGCCGGTTTTCTGAAAGATCCCATGCCGCACTGCCATTTCGTCACCACCACAACCCACAAAACACTTCGTGGTCCTCGTGGCGGCATGATTATGATGGGCTCCGATTTTGAGAATCCGATGGGAATTACCATCAAAACCAAAACTGGTTCGCGTGTCAAGATGATGTCGGAGGTGATGGATGCCGAGGTAATGCCGGGCATTCAAGGTGGGCCGCTGATGCACATTATTGCCGGTAAGGCTGTGGCGTTTGGCGAGGCATTGTTGCCATCGTTCAAGGAGTATGCCGCTCAGGTGATTAAAAATGCAGCCGTTATGGCTGAGCGATTTGTGGAGCTTGACTACAACATTGTCAGTGGCGGAACGAAAAACCATCTCATGCTGCTGGATTTGCGCAATAAGAGTGTGACTGGCAAAGTAGCCGAAAATCTTCTGCACGATGCAGGCATTACCGTTAACAAGAACATGGTGCCATTTGACGACAAGTCACCATTCGTTACCAGCGGCATCCGCATCGGCACACCTGCCATGACCACACGCG